>JAGIBK010000007.1 GCA_017744355.1 bacterium
GAGCGCACCTTGAACGAGAGGCTGGTGCCGGCGGGGGTGGTGGCGGTCCAGTTCATGCGGCCGTAGTGGGGGGCACCCGAGCCGGAGTCGAGCGGGGCCGAGAGGTAGCTGCCGGCGTGGGTGTAGGTGCCGCCGCGCAGCAGGTGGATCTTGTCGTTGGTCAGGTTGCCGATCCAGAAGACCTTGTTGATCCAGTCCCAGGTGCCGCTGATCGGGTCGTTGGCCCCCGCGTTGTAGTTGCTGTTGATGAAGGTTTGGCTGATGGTCCATTCGGCCTCGCGCACGCCGTCCGAGAGGCGGTACCGGCGAACCCGGGCGGGCCGAGTGGTGATCCATTCGATCGGGTACAGGTAGGTGCCGTCGCACAGCACCCCGTCCACGTAGTAAGAATCTGTGTCCATGGTGAACTGCCGAACCAGCGAGAAGCCCGTGGCGGGGTTGAGAACCTGGACGCTGAAGCCGTTGAAGTCGGTGTTGAGCCGCGCCTCGATGCCGGTCGAGAGGTTGTAGACGTATGTCCCGTCGCTCGTGAGCAGGTGCGGGATGCCTGGCCTGCCGTAGGCGCGATCGAGGGTGGTGAAGGGAAGGTTGACGACGCTCTGGGCCCCGGTCGTCGTGTCGATGCGCAAGAACTGGTTCGGGGCGTTGTTGGTCTGGTAGATGCCGCCGTTCCAGTAGAAGGCCGACAGTACTTGCGGGGTATCGGCCCCGAGGGTGCCGTAGGTGGTGCCCCGGGTGGTGCCGTTGAAGCCGGTGCCGATCTTCTTCCACTTCTGCGCGTTGGCGGTGGTGACGGCGTAGTCGCCCCAGGTCTTGGCATAGAGGTAGGTGCCGTCGCTCACGACCACGCCCGTCCCGTCGTTGGCGCCTCCCCCGACCTGGAAGTAGGCCGTCTCGGAGTTGGCGTTTTTCGGCGCGGGCATGGGCCCTGCGAGCTGCAAGGTCCCCGTCACGTCCATTGCCGTATCAGTGAAGCTGCCCTTGTCGAAGCGCTCCAGCTTCACCACCGAGGCCGCACCCGGGGTCACGACATAGCGCCCGCTGTTATAGCTCAAGCGCGCGACGGGGTCCTGGTCCCTGGCGAGCAGATCCAGGACCATGGTGTTCACCGCGCTCCACTGCTCGGCGATCGCGCTCAGCGGGCTCGTCACCGAGGCGCCCGAGACCGTTTCGAGGGTGTCTTGTGGTCGGATGCTCTTGGCTTGCAGGCCCTGAATGACCGAGACCGCCGTGGTGAGTGAGTTCACCACGATAATGGGGCCCGAAACACTGGTCCAGCCGCTCTCCGTCCAGGAAACGACGGTCCTCAGCCGTGCTACATCCGCCCCCACCCCGTTCGCCGCGATGGGCTTGTAGGCGTCGAGCACGTAGGTGGCGCGCCGGGTCGGAGCGAAGCCGGTACCGGGATCGAGGGCGAAGGCGCCCGCAGCGTTGGTTTGGCCGACGGCGACCGCCTGGTTCGAGGCGTCGAACAGGGTCACGGTCGCCCGATCGATCACCGCGCCGCCGGTGACGAGCGTTTGGCGCTCGGGGAAGGAGACCGTGCCGCTCAGGCGGTACGCGGAAGCCGTGGGGACATCGGCGGTGGTCTGGGGATGCGGGGAAACGCTCGCAGGGGCGCACGCCACCGAGGTCGCACCAGCGACCATGGCGACGCTAACGGCGATGAGGCCGTTCACCCTCAAGTTCATCCGTCCCCCGTTCAGGAAAACCAAGCACCCCGGCCTTCTTATTCCACCGACCATCCAACCCTTAACGACACGATATCGTGACGAGGGCGTCAGGACTGCGTTACAAGCTTCCTTCCGCCCCCATGGCAACGGCCGGCTCGGGCGAAACGTAGGGGCGGATGCTCATATCATCCCAAATGGCGACGCTGCTCCAGGGGGCGGCGCTGCTGCCGGCACGCAGGAAGATGCACGAGAAGGCGCGCGCATCGGCGACGGTTCCGACCTGGGTGCCGTCGATCAGGTAGGCCATGGTCCCGTTGTAGCGGCGGAACTCGTAGCGATGCCAGGTGTTGGTGCGGTTGATGGCCGAGGCCGTCCAGGCTCCGCTCGTCGGGAAGAAGTGATACGTGGTGGTGTTGGTGTTGGTGTACAGGCCCAGCACGCCACCACCCAGGTCATCGCCGACTTGCGGGGCGATCCAGTCGTTGCGGGACGTGTCGATATCGTCGAAGAACCAGACCTGCATGGCGAAGTTCGCCGGGAAGGCGTAGTTGAAGGTGAGGTCGCGGCGCAGGTCGCCCTGGTTCGTGTCGAGCTTGAGGCTGCGCGCGCCGGTACGGGCGGTGCCGGCCGAGGCGGTCGCTGGAGCGCTGCCCCGGATGGTGTTCCAGCCGCGGGCCTCCAGGGTATCGTTGCCGTGCTCGAAGGAGTCGTACCAGTCGTAGACCTGGGCCGGGTCGCTGGGGGCCTGTCCTGCGAAGTTGTTGCCGTAGGCGAGGCGATAGCCGGCATCGCTGCCGGCGGCTGCGATCGCCTTCTGGAGGCGGAAGCGAAGGGTGCTGGTGGCCGAGTTGGGGCCTTCGATCTCGCGGGTGAGCTCGGTGTAGCGGTTGCCGTCCCAGTAGAGGACGCGCAGGTCGTTCATGTCGGCGCGCAGCTTGCCCCCGCTGACGAGGGCGGCGGTGTTCAGGGTGAGGGCGACCACGTAGCCGGCGCTGACGGCGTTGGCGCTGGTGACGGTGAGGGTTCGCAGGTAGCCGGAGTCGACCAGGGTCGAACCGTTCAGGGTGCCGGGCGTATCCGCCTGAGCGTTGCCCCCGACGGGCAGGATGCGAAGGCCGAGCCCGACGTTGTTGGCGCCGGATTTGACGGCGAAGGCCAGGGGCGGCAGGGCGTAGGGATTGCTCGTGATCGGCTGGTTGAGCACCGGATCGGTCGTGCCGGCTTCAAGGCGGTTGGCGTAGGCGAGTCGGGTGCCCGAGGCGTTCTTGGCCTCGGCTTCGAGGGTATAGCCATCGCCAACGGGCAGCGAGGGGAGGGTGATGGTGTAGAGGGTCTGGCCGCCGACGAGCGGGACGTCGACCACGCGGGGAGCGCCGATGCGGGCGGCGTTCGTGAGGGTGACGGTCAGGGTGCTGGTGCCGCCGGGGATGGTTGCGGTGGTATAGCCGGGGAGCGCCTCGAGCGGGACGCGCAGGCGCATGGTGAGGGTGCCGGTCGCCTGAGCGGCGCTCGCCCCCGAGTCGCCGCCATTCCCGCCGATACCCGGGAGGACGGTGCTGAGGGCTTGGCAGCCGATGCAGAGGGACAGGGCGAGGAGGGCGAAACCCGTTCGGCTCATTCGCAGCGGGGTCATCGGATGGCCTCCAAGTTGACGCCGTAGAGGCGAGGGGTGGTGCCGAGGCCGGTGGTGGCGTTCTGGACGGCAGGAGCGAGCGTTGCTCTTATTTGTACCCAGCGATCGCCGTTGTGGATGGGATTGAGGCTCGAAGCACTCACGGCGTAGCTGTCGCCGGTGCCGGTGGGACCATACCAGGTGGCACCCGCGAGGCCGACCTCGCTGCCTGCCGAGCGGATCTGGAGGCGGACGGTCTGGCCGTTGACGGCGACGGCGTTGAAGTTGAGGCGCCTAAAGACCGGGGTGTTGCTGCCCATGTCCATGGGGGCGCTGATCCAGGTGCCCGAGGCGGGGAAGGTGCGGCCGGCGGTGCGATGGAGGAGGGGCCGGTTGTGGACGCCGAAGAAGAACTTGTTGTTCACCCAATCGAAGGTGCCACTGAGCGGAGCGTCCGTGGGGTAGTCCTGCGGAAAGGTGGTCTCGGCCTCCAGTTGGCCGTCCGCGAGCCTGTAACGGCGCATGCGAGCCCCACCCACGGCGCCCGGGTTGATGTACTCCATCGCATACGCATAGACGCCGTCAGCGAAGATGCTGTCCGCGTAGTACGAGGTATTGGCCAAAGGCGTGTTGGCGCCGTCCAGGTAGATCTGGCGCAAGAGCGCGCGGGAGGCCGCGTCATAGATGCGCATGACGAAGCCGTTGTAGCCGCCGTTGTTGATCGAGAAGGCGCCGTTGTAGAAGTAGGTGCCGTCCGAGACGAGGTAGTCCCCGTCGAGGGTCGTGCCGGTGGATCGATCGATCATGGGGGCTCCGATGCTCACGGAGTCCGTGGCCCCGTTCGAGAGGTTGAGGCGCCACAGCGTCCCGTTGTTTCCGTTCCCGCTCTTGATCTGGTAGAGGAGACCGCCGAACACCCCACCCCCGTTGGTAACGTCCATGCTGGGGCCGTAAGAGAAGTAGTTCGTCCCGAAGGTGGTGCCGCCGTAGCCCGTGCCGATGCGCGTCCAGGTGCGGGGGCTGGTCGGGTCGGTGTCCCAGGGCTTGGAGTAGAGGTAGGTGCCATCCGTCGCGACGATCGCCGTGGTGGTGAGGCCCGAGACGCTCGCGGTGGCCTCGCTCTCGGCCTTGGGCCGAGGCAGCGAGCCCTTGAGCTGGACCGAGCCATCCAGCAACGAGACGGTGCCGTCGAAGGTGCCGGTGCCCATGTTGGCGGAGGCGACGGTGGTTCGCTCGGGCAAAGGGGCGTAGGTGCCGTTGGCAAGGGCGATCCGGGCGACGGGGTCCAGGTCGCGCCAGAGCAGGTCGCGCACCAGCTCCCGGACGTTCGCGCCGTGGGCGCTCAGGGTGGGGTTGGCCGAGGTGATGGTGCTGCCGGTGACGACGCCCATGGTCTCGGCGAAGGTGACGCTATTCTGGGTGGCCCTGATCAGGGCGACGGCGGTGGTGGCCGGGCTGATGGCGAGGGTGACGGCCCCCGAGCAGGAGTTCCAGGCGGTGCCGCTCCAGTGGAGGAGGGTCCTCATGCGCACGGCGGTGCCCGCGCTGGTGGCGCTCTTGAGGGTCTTGACGGCCTCGAGGGTGTAATAGCTGCCCGGGGTGGGGGTGAAGGCGCCGCTGACGTCGAGGGTGAAGGCGCCGGCAGCGTCGGTGACGGTGGCGGCGACGGTCTGGTTGGCGGGATCGAGCAGGGCGATGGTGGCGCGCTGGGTGATCTCGGTGGTGGTGGCCGCGACTTCTCGGGGCTCGGGGAAGGCGACCGTTCCGACGAGCTTGGGGGCGATCTGGACGGCGATGCCGGGGGCCTGAGGAACGGAGGGCGGCACCAGGGCACAGCCGATGACGCCGCTGGTGGCGACGAGGGCCGAGAGGATGAGGGGGCGGGGCTTCATGGCGGCTTCCTCTAGGGCACGGCTTCGAGGCTGACGCCGTAGAGGCGCGGGGTGGTGTTGGCGACGGTGATCGAGTCGGTGCTGGCGACGAGGGTGGCCTGGATCTGGGCCCAGCGGTTGCGGTGGTGGATGGGGTTGATGGCCGTGCCGCTGGTCGTATAGTGGTCGCCGGTGCCGGTGGGACCGTACCAGGTGGCGCTCTGGAGGGCGTTGGGGTCGTTGGCGGAGCGGATCCTGAGGCGCACGGCCTGCCCTGTCTGGGTGGTCACGGCGTTGAAGGCGAGTCGACCGTAAAGGGGCGCGACACCGCCCAGGTCGATGGGCGTGCTCGTCCAGGTGCCCGTGCCTGGGAAAGAACGGCCGGGCGTGCGATGAATGATGTCCTTCTGGTAGGTGGCGAACCAGAACTTGTTGTTCGTCGGGTCGTAGCTGCCCGTGAGCGGATCGTCGATGGGGGTCTGCTGCTTGAAGCTCGTCTCGGCTTCGAGCTGGCCGTCGGCGAGCCGGTAGCGGCGCATGCGGGCCGACCCGTTGTAGATGCCGCCGACGCCATTTGCCGCCTCGTTCGCGATCCACTCCATCGCGTAGGCGTAGACGCCGTCCGCGAAGAAGCAGGTGTTGGAGTTGGGATAGCCGATGCCTTCCAGGGGGGTGTTGGCGCCGGTGAGTGCAAGCTGGCGGACCATGCCGAAGCTGAGGAGAGGGTCGTAGACGCGGAGCTGGAAACCGGTGTTCTCGGGGTTTTTTGCGCCGTTGTAGAAGTAGGTCCCGTCCGTGACGAGCGCCGACCAGGTACCCGCGGTGGTCAGCCCGTTGTCCCGGAAGAGCAGCGGGGTCGACAGCGCGACGTTCGTAACGACGCTCGTGGTCGTGTTGATGCGCTCGAGCGTGCCGTTGGTCCCAGGGTTGTACAGGGGCTGGTAGAGCGAGTCGCCGTAGAAACAGCCGCTGATGGCTCCGCTCGTGGTGTTTGCGAGCGCGCCGTAGCTGGTGCCTGCGACCGTTCCCCCGTAGCCGCTGCCGTAGATCTTCCAGGCGGTGGCGCCGCCGCCCCATGCTTTCAAGTAGAGGTACTTGCCGTCGGTGGCGATGACGCTCGCCCCGGTGGCGCCCGTCGCGTTGAAGGTCGCGTCATCGTTGGTGCCAGGGCGGGGCAAGGAGCCCCTGAGCTGGACCGAGCCGTCGAGCAGTTGCCAGGTATTGCTGCTGCTCCCCTGGGCGAGGTTGGGCTGGAAGACGGCAGTCCGGCCGGCGGAGAGGGCGTAGCCCGACCCCTGGGTGACGATGCCCGAAAGGGGGTCCAGGTCCCGAGCGAGGAGGGTGCCGACCATCTCCTTGACGCTCGCCCAGTAAGTGTTGAGGGTGGGGTGGGTGGAGACGACGGCCTCGTTGGCGACCACGCCCATGGTCTCCTGGAAGCCGAGCGTGGCCTGGGTGGCCTTGATGACCGCGACGGCGGTGGTGGCGGGGGTGAGGGCGATCGCTGATCCGGTGCACGAGGTCCAGGCGTTGCCGGTCCACTGGACGAGGGTCCTCAGGCGCACGACACGGCCGCCAGAGTCACCGGCCGAGAGGGGCTTGATGGCCTCGACGACGTAGAAGGCGCCGGGTGCCGGGGAAAAGCTCAGGCTGAAGCTCCCCTCGACGTCGGTGAGGGTGGCGGCGACGGTCTGCTGGTTGGTGTCGATGACCGAGACGGTGGCGCGCCGCGCCACTTCGGTGGGGGTGGCCGAGACCTCCCGGTCGGGGAAGGCCACGCGGCCCTGCATGCGCGCGCCCTCGACACTCGGGCCCTGGATCGGGGCCTGGGCGCTCGGAGTGGTTGCGAGCGGGCAGCCTACGAGCAGGCCGCAGGCCGCAAGGGGAAGGATTAGCAGACGAGGCGATCGCCGCATAGGGGCCTCCTAGGGCAGAACCTCGACGCTCAGCCTGGAGAGCGTCGGGCTCGTGAGCAGGTCGGTCGAGGCGCCGAAGGTGGCGCGAACCTGCAGGTAACGATGCTTGGCGTGGATCGGGTTGAGCGGGGTATCGCTCGCGGTGTAGGCGTCGGTCGTGCTGGTGGGACCGTACCAGGTGGCAGCGCCGAGCGCGCCGAGCGTATCCGCCGAGCGTACCTGGAAACTCAGCTTGCTGCCTGTGCTTGCCTCGCTCACTTGCCAGCCGAGGCGCCCGAAGTGCGGATCGGCGCTCCCCGCATCCAGCGCCGCGGAGGTCCAGGTGCCGGTGGGGATGAAGTTGCCACCCCGCAGGAGGTGGATGCGCTCGTTGGCCAGCTGGCCGACCCAGAACACGCGATTGAACGGATCCCAGCAGCCGTTGATCGGCAGGTTTCGATCGGGATCGTAGACGCCCGAGGTGGCGCCGCTGCGACCGACGCGATCGTAGGTCCACTCCGCCTCGCGCACGCCGTCCGCGAGGCGGTAGCGCCGCATCCGCGCGGTATTGGCCGCGGCGCTCCACTCCATCATGTAGAGGTACGTCCCGTCGCAGAACAGGCCGTCGTTGTAGAAGGACGTCGTATCGAGCGTGTAGGCCTTGACCACCTGGAAGCCCTGCTCGGGATCGAGGATCTTGACGGTGAAGCCGTTGTCCGTGCGATCTACCGAGGCGTCGACAGTGCTCGACACGTTGTAGAAGTACCGGCCGTCGGTGGTGACGAGCGGCGCGGCGGCGTTGACGGTGATCTTGGACTGGTTGTAGGCATAGAGGGTCGTGGGCAGGTCGATGATCGTGGTGGCGCCCGTGGTGACCGACACCCGGAACAGCTGGGTGGGCTGCTTGGCCATGGGGATGTAGACGTACCCCTTGTAGTAGGCCAGGCTGATGCTGACGTTCGGCGGCGCGGTGCCCAGGGTGCCGTAGTTGGCGCCGCGGACGGTCCCGTTGAAGCCGGTGCCGATCTTCTTGAGGACGCCGTTGTTCGCGGTGTTCTTGCCCCAGGTGCTCCACCCGTTGACGTAGAGATACGTGCCGTCGGTGGTGATGGCGCCGGCCGAGTCGGGAGCAACACCCGAGGCGGCGAACACCTCGAGCTCGGAGGTCGGGTTCGTCGGCGTCGGCTTGGGCGGAGCAAGGAGCAGGCGCCCGGTGGGGTCCACCTGGGTCTCGGCGAAGGTGCCGCCGCGGAAGTTCTCGACGACCAGGGGCTGAGCGAGGTCCGTCACGACCCGGAAGGCCGCGTCGCGGTAAACGATGCGTGCGAGGGGGTCCTGGTCCTTGGAAAGCAGGTCCTTCACCAGGGCCTGGACCGCGCTCCAGTTGACGTTGAGGGTGCCGTTGCCCGTGGTGACGGTCGTGCCCGAGACGGTGCCGAGGGTGGCAGTGGCCGCCACGCTGCCGGGCACGAGGCCCTGGATGACGGCGACGGCGGTGGTCAGGGGGTTGAGGACGACGCTGGGTCCGGAGATGCTCTTCCAGCCGGTGTTGGTCCACTGGAGGATGGTGCGCAGGCGCGCCACGTCGGCGCCGATGGCGTTGTCGCGGGTGCCCTTGTAGGCGTCCAGGTAGAACACGTCCCCGTTCGCCACGGCGAAGGCGGCGCTGGGCAGGAGGGTGAAGGCGCCTGCTGCGTCGGTGCGGGTGGTGGCGACCGTGCGGTTGGCGCTGTCGATCAGGGTGACGGTGGCCAAGCGGGTGAGGGCGTCGGGGGCGATCTGTGCGGTGCGATCGCCGAAGCTCACGCTGCCCTGCACGGCAAGGCGTGCGCCCTGGGTCGAGAAGAGCCCGTCTGGACCGGGCGGCAGGTTGGAAGCTTGGCAAGCTGCCGCCAGGAGCATGGTGGCGGCCAGGGCTGCGTGCAAAAGGCGGCGCGTCATGGCAACACCTCCACGCTCAGGGCCTGGAGCTTGGGGGAGTTGTCCGGGTTGGTCGAGCCGAGGGTCGCCTGGACCTGGAGGTAGCGGTGCTTGTTGTGGACGGCGTTGAGCGAGGTGCCCGAGGCGCTGTAGCTGTCGCCTGCGCCGGTGGGGCCGTACCAGGTGGCCGAGGCGAGGTCTGCGAGGGTGTTGGCCGAGCGCACCTTGAACGAGAGGCTGGTGCCGGCGGGGGTGGTGGCGGTCCAGTTCAGGCGGCCATAGTGGGGGGCTCCCGAGCCGGAGTCGAGCGGGGCCGAGAGGTAGCTGCCCGCGTGGGTGTAGCTGCCGCCGCGCAGCAGGTGGATCTTGTCGTTGGTCAGGTTGCCGACCCAGAAGACTCGGTTGGTGTTGTCCCATACGCCAGCGAGCGGATCATTCGCCGCCGGGTCGAAGGCATAAGGGGCGCTGCCGGCAGACCGGCTTTGGGGAAAGGTCCATTCGGCCTCGCGTACACCGTCCGAGAGGCGGTAGCGGCGCATGCGAGCGTTGGGGTTGTACTCGATCATGTAAAGGTAGGTGCCGTCGCACAGCACCCCGTCCACGTAGTAGGAGTTGGTGTCCATGGTGAACTGCCGAACCAGCGAGAAGCCCGTGGCGGGGTTTAGGACCTGGACGGTGAAGCCGTTGTAGTCGGTGGTGGTCCTTGCGGTGATCCCATAGGCGACGTTGTAGACGTAGGTTCCGTCGGTCGTGAAGAGTTGGGGGGGGCCGGCCACCCCGCGCGCGCGCTCTATCGTCGTCGCCGTGGTGTTGACGGCGCTCTGGGCGCCGGTCGTCGTGTCGATCCGTAGGAACTGGTTGGCGACACCGCTAGGCTGGTAGATGCCGCCGTTCCAGTAGAAGGCCGACGTGCAGGCTGCGTAGGTGGCGGTGCCGAGGGTGGCCACGTAGGCGCCTCGGGTGGTGCCGTTGAAGCCGCTTCCGAATTTCTTCCACTTCAGCGCGTCGGCGGTCGTGCTGGCGTAGCTCGCACTCCAGATGCGCGTGTAGAGATGGGTGCCGTCGCTCACGACCATCGGCACGCCGTCGTTTCCTGAGTTGGTGACTTGGAAGTAGGCCGTTTCCGAGCCAGGATCGCTGGGATTGGGCTTAGGCCCGGCCAACTGCAAGGCCCCCGCCGCCTCCAAGACCGTGTCGGTGAAGGTGCCCTCGTCAAAGCGTTCGAGTCTGACGACCGAGGCGGCGCCGGGCCGAATGAAGTAGCGCCCGCTCGCGAATGCCAGCCGCGCGACGGGGTCCTGGTCCTTGGCGAGCAGATCGCTGACCAGTACGCTCACGGCGCCCCACTGGTCGGCAATCGCGCTCTTGCGGCTCGTCACCGAGGCGCCCGAGACCGTCCCGAGAGTGTCTTGCGGCTGAAGGGTGGCGCCCTGTAAACCCTGGATGACCGCGACGGTGGTGGTGAGCTCGTTCAGGACGATATTGGATCCCGAGATGCTGGTCCAATTGCTGCCCGTCCAGGCGACGACAGTCCGCAGCCGTGCAACGTCCGCCCCCACCCCGCCTGCCGCGATGGGCTTGTAGGCGTCGAGCACGTAGGTGTCACCGACGACCGGAGCGAAGCCGGTGCCCGGATCGAGGGTGAAGGCGCCTGCGGCATTCGTCTGGCCGATGGCAACGGTTTGGTTCGAGGCGTTGAACAGGGTAACGGCCGCCCGGTCGATCACTGCGCCACCGGTGACGAGCGTCTGGCGCTCGGGGAAGGCAATCATACCGCTCAGGCGGTACGCGGAAGCGGCGTCGGGCGTGGCAGTGAGGGGCCGGGGGGAAAGGCCTGTCGGCGCGCATGCGACAAGGGTCACGCCCGCTAGAAGCGCGATGCTGGCCGCGATGAGGTTGCGAGCTCCTCGTCCCATCCGTCCTCCGGCCAACAAGAAGCGGCCAGGGATTCTTATTCCACGCCTGTTCGAGACCGAAACGGCCTGTGGGCAATGCTTGCGTGAAGATGCGAGACGCCCCGCTCCCAATCAGGAGCGGGGCGTCGAGACGGGTCGCGCGAAAGTGGCCTAGTGGCCTGCGCCGGCGCTCGCCGAGGCGGCATCGATCAGCTGGTTGATCGTCGCCTGGTCGAGGGTCATGTTGGGGGCAGCCTCGAAGCTACCGGGAACCTCGGCGCCCTGGCTACCGTTCTGAGCGTT
Organism: bacterium; assembly: GCA_017744355.1. Lineage (NCBI taxonomy): Bacteria > bacterium. Next base: position 11,170 of record JAGIBK010000007.1, read on the forward strand.
CTTAGGGTACGGCCACTTGGTCTTCATGGATTCGCTGGCCGCGGCCTCGAGGAAGTAGAACGACTTGAGCTCGGGGTTGGTGGGCGTCTTGCCCTGGAGGCTCTTGAAGAAGTAGGCGATCGCCTTCAGGTCTTCCTTGTCGTACTTGGCAAGGGCGGGCATGGGGGGGAGCAGCTTGGGGGCGTACGCGCCGTTGGGGAGCTTGACCGAGGTGCGCTCGGCCCAGTACTCGGCGAGGTCCGCGGCCTCAAGGGTCTTGACCTTGCTGCCCTCGTAAGGGGTCAGGTTCGGCGAGACGCCGATGCCGAGCGGGGGGGTCATCCAGGCGTTGCCGCCCTCGCCCATCTTGCTCATGTCGGGGCCCTGCTGGCCGATCGGGGAGTGGCACGAGATGCACTCGCCGATGTCGGCGAGGTACTTGCCGCGCTCGACGTACTGCTCGACCGACGTGGTGGTGAGGGGGGTGCTGGAGTTGGGAGTCGAGGCGGTGCAGCCGGCTACGACTGCCGCCACTGCTGCCGTGGTGCCAAGGCCGAGAAGCATGCCGAGCTTGAAGCGCATTCAGAGCCCTCCGTAGAAAATACTGAGACGACGACCCACTGTCTGTACCCGTTACCCTTGCTCGTCTAACAGTCAAGAAGCCCGGTCCAAAAATTCGTACCCTTGCAGGGTCCCTCTCTATCCCTCGTTGTGTTAGGTTGAGAGGGCTTAATCCCCTGCTAGCCTGCTTTTCGCCTGTGGTTACGTTTGGTAAGCGAGCGAACAGGGTATGAGAGGCCGGAGTTTCGAGCCCCATACGCTAAGGAACGGTCGATGGAAAAAGACGCGCTGCTCACCAACCTCAAGAAGTCCTCCACGGCGACGGGCTTCATGGTCGGAACCCTGGTCTTCGCCGTGGTGCTGATACTGGTAGCAGGTGGCATCTACCGCTCCATGGCCCAGATCAACGGGAGCATCAACTCGCTCTTGTCGAGCAGCGGCAACAACCAGTCCGCCTCCTACATCGTGACGAGCTTCCTGCGCGCCGAAGAGCTTCAGAGCCGCTACATCTTCGCCCCGAACGCCGCCGAGCGCGCCAAGATCTACCCCGAGCTGACGGACGAGGCCCTCAACGTGAAGGCCGGCGTCCGCGCCCTGTCGCGCTTCTTCACCAACGACGAGCAGAAGGCCGAGATCGACGAGAAGATCAAGCCCGCGGTCAAGGAATGGGCCGGCCTCAACGAGGAGATCATCGACCTGGTCGACAACGGCCACGCCCAGGACGCCTTCAAGCTGAAGGCCACCAAGGGCGCCGGGCTGACCAGCCAGGTCATGGGCTTCTTGACCCACGAGCTGACGGCGCTCAACGAGAAGGTCATCGAGGCCGAGCACAAGGCCACCACCCGCAAAATCCGCGACGCCATCCGCCAGTTCGCGATTGGAAGCGGCCTGTTGCTCGTGCTGGGCATCGCCTTCGTCGTCTTCATCTCGCGCCGGATCATGGGCGTCGAGGTCCAGAAGGAGAAGCAGCAGGTCGAGCTCTACAAGATGGAGGCCATCAAGGAGAAGCAGCAGGCCCAGCTCGCGCAGATGGGCAAGGAGATGGAGATCGCCACCCGCATCCAGACGGCGCTCATCCCCACCGACACGTCGGTCCCCAACTACGAGATGACCATGGAGCTCATCACCGCCACCGAGGTCGGCGGCGACATGATCGACTACTTCCCCCAGGAGGACGGCCGCTACTGGCTCGCGGTGGGTGACGTCACGGGCCACGGCCTGACCCCCGGCCTCGTCATGATGATGGCCCAGTCCATGTTCACCGCCCTGGTGGCCGAGGACCCCAACGCCCAGCCGAGCGAGCTCTTGAGCCGCCTCAACGAGACCCTGCACCAGAACGTCAAGTATCGCCTCCAGAACGACAACTACATGACCCTGCAGGTCATCCACCACCTGGGCGACGGCCAGTTCGTCGCGGCCGGCATGCACTGCGACGTCCTGATCTACCGCGCCGAGACCGGCAAGGTCGACCTGATCGAGACGCCGGGCTTCTGGACCGGGTTCGTGCCGGACGTGCGCGAGATGACCTTCGATTACACCTTCGACATGGCCCCGAACGACGTCATGCTCCTCTACACCGACGGTCTCATCGAGGCCAAGAACGCCGAGGAGGAGCAGTACGACATGGAGCGCCTCGAGCAGGCCCTCATCCGCTACGCGCACCTGCCCGTCGAGGAGATCAAGGCCCAGATTCTCGCCGAGGTGCGCGCGTGGATGTCCGAGCAGCTCGACGACATCTCCATCGTGGTGCTCCGCCGCCAGGAGGGCGCCGCCCACGAAACCAAGGCCATCGAAGCCGCCGAATAACGAGGACGCTAGCCGTGAAAGCCGATTGGTCGAAAACGCTCGGGGTGGCGCTGGGGGGGATCCTGCTCGTTGCAGGGGCTGCTCAGGCCCAGCAGCTCAAGATCAAGCCCGAGTGGGGCCTGCGCCCCTTGCCCGCGGTGAAAGCCCCCGCGAGCAACCCTACCACCCCCGCCAAGATCGAGCTGGGCAAGATGCTCTTCTTCGACCCGCGGATCTCGGGCGACGGCTCCCTCTCGTGCGCCTCGTGCCACCTGCCGAGCAAGGGCTGGGCCGACGGGCGTCCCACGGGCAGCGGCTTCAAGGGCAAGGTGCTTGCGCGCAACACCCCTTCGGTCATCAACTCGGCCCACTACAAGACCCAGTTCTGGGATGGGCGCGCCCCCTCGCTCGAAGAGCAGGCCAAGGGCCCCCTGTTCAACCCCGACGAGATGAACAGCACCCCCGAGAAGGTGGTCAAGGCCCTCTCGGGCATCCCCGAGTACCGCAAGCGCTTCAAGCAGGTCTTCGGCGGCGAGCCGACCGTGGATCGGACGGCGGCTGCGATCGCCGCTTTCGAGCGCACCATTGTGAGCGGCCCTTCGGCCTTCGACCGCTACCTCAAGGGTGACAAGAAGGCCCTGAGCGCCTCGGCCCGTCGCGGCTTCAGGGTCTTCACCCGTGATGCGGACTGCATCGCCTGCCACAAGGGTCCCAACTTCACCGACGACAACTTCTACAACATCGGGGTGCCGGGCTCGGGCGACAAGGACAAGGGCCGCTATGCGATCAGTCGCGATCGCAAGGACATGGGCGCCTTCAAGACCACCGGCCTGCGCGACGTGGCGCTCACCGCCCCCTACATGCACGACGGGTCCATGAAGACCCTGCGGGATGCGGTCAAGCACTACGAGAAGGTCGAGGAGTCCTACCCCAACCTCAGCGACAAGATCAAGCGCTGGGGCATGACCTCGGACGATATCGACGACGTGGTCGAGTTCTTGAAGGCCCTGAGCGGGCCGCCCATCAAGGTGACCCCGCCCAAGCTGCCCAGCTAGACGACAAACGAGGGGCCCCCGGATTTTCCGGGGGCCCCTCGCGTTACGTTGTTTACTCCTCGTCGTCCTTGCCCTGGAACACGATGGTGCGCCGGGGGAAGAACGGGGCGTCGAAGTGGGCGTGGTACTCGAAGCCGACCCGCAGCGTGTCCTTGTCGGGCGAGAAGGTCCGGCCGTAGGTCGTGCCGGGGCCCATGCGCCCGACCATCAGCACCAGGACGTGGGGCGTGTCGGGCAGCCACCACTGGAGACCCGCCGTCCAGTTGAAACCGTACTTGTCGATGACGCTCTGGTCCATGGGGGCGACCACGTCGCCGATCAGGTTGAGCCCTTCGGCGATGGAGTAGGAGAGACCCATCCCCGCGGCCGTCATCCAGCCGGGATTGTTGTAGTCCGCCACATAGCTGAAGTAGCGGCCCACCAGCCCCACCCCGAGCCCGGGCAAGAGGTTGTTCTTCGAGGCGATCACCTCGCCGATGCCGCTGCCCGAAACGTGGGTCGAGTAGGCGACCCGACCCGTGAGGGCGAAGGGGGCGTCGTCGTACTCGTCCATGAGCTGGTAGCGCAGGCCCAGCTCACCGTCCACCGGCCGGTTGCGGGTCGAGCCGTAGAGGTCCAGCGTCAGGTTCTTGGTGATCCCGAGGCCGGCCGCCAGGGCCGGGGCGCTGTCCGAAGGGAAGGCCTGGGCGTTGTAGCGGTGCGACATGCGCAGGAACATCTGCCCCTTCTTGGTCGAAAGGGGCGAGGGGATGTCCGGGGTGCCGTAATCGAACTGGCTGGCGAAGGCCGGGGCTGCCGACGCGCCGAGGGTGGCCAGCGCGAGGGCCCCGAGGGCGAGTGTCCGGAGGGTGTGGCGCATGGGCGTTGGGCTTTCCTTTCTGGACATTACTGGATGCCGGCTTTCTTCAGCTTGGTGTTGACGTAGTCCTGCCACTCGGGGGGCACGTCGCCGAATCCCTTGGTCGGCAGCTGCGAGACGAAGGTGATGAGGTCCAGGAATTGGGCATCGGTCAGATCGAGGCCGGCGTCCTCCTCCATGTGCTTGAGGGCCTTGGCGATCAGGCGCTTCTCGCTGATCTGGCCCGCGCGCTCGGTCAGGTTGGGCACCTGCTTGCCGCGCACGACCTCCTTGGTGGTGAACCCCTTGGGGTGACACGACATGCAGGCCTTGTCGTTGTCGCCCTTGGTCATGAAGATGCGCTTGCCCTTGACGGGGTCGCCGTTCAGCTCCGCCGAGGCGCTCTGGGGAATGGCCGCGAGCAGCAGCGCGGCCAGAGATGGGACGAGGATTCGGTTCAGCAGCGGCATGGGTTCATCTCCTTTCCGGCAATATACCTCTGAAACGGGCGAGTTAAGCGCGGTTTGGGGCTTGATAGCTTGGCGATCGTCGGTGGTATATTTCGCTAGCCCGCCACAGGCGGGTCAAGCTGTTCGCGCATATTGGAAAGGCAGACCGATGAAACACGCCATGGCCCTCGGGTTGACGCTCGTCGTCGCGCTCGCGACCGGCTGCACCAACCGCGTCGTCGCAGTCCAGGCAGCCAAGATCCGCACCTACTCGACCGACATCAAGCCGATCACGAGCGACCAGCGCTGCTACCAGTGCCACGTCCAGCAGAAGGGCCAGGTCTTCGCCGACGGGATGAGCCTCGGCACCTACGCCTACGACAGCAGCAGCAAGCGGATCAGCATCAAGGCCATGGTCCAGAGCAACGCCAGCGCCAAGGCCAATCCCGCCGAGGGCTTCTTGACCGAGGCCCAGACCCAGACCGTCCTCGACTGGATCGCGGCGGGCACCCCGAACGACGACAAGCCTTTCTAGCAAACAGACGAAAACGAAGGGCCCCCGGTTCAACCGGGGGCCCTTCGTTTGATGTCTTGATATTAGAGGCTGACGGCCTTGAGCGCGTCGACGCGGCCGTGGCCGAAGTACTGGTCGAAGCCGGGCTGGCCGAGGTCAGCAACCGCCTTCTCCATGGCCTGGCGAACCTGCTCGCGGTTCCACTCGGGGTGCTGGCTGCGGATGAGGCCCGCAACGCCGGCGGCGAAGGGCGAAGCCATCGAGGTGCCGCTCATCGTGGAGTACGAGGTCTTGCCGGTGCCGTTGGCGTAGGTGGGAACGGTCGAGAGGATCTGGTGGCCGGGGGCCGCCACGACGACCGTCTTGCCCCAGTTCGAGAAGGAAGCCTTCTGGTCCTTGGCATCGGTGGCCGCGACCTCGATCACGCCGGGGTAGGTCGAGGGCAGGTGGGGCGCGGTCTCGGGATCGTTCATGGCGTTGTTGTTGCCGGCCGAGGCGCAGAGCACGACGTCCTTGTCGAGGGCGTACTGGAGGGCGTCCTCGACGACCTTGCTGCGCTTGTAGAGGCCGAGGCTCATGGTCATGACCTTGGCGCCGTTGTCAGCCGCCCAGACGATGCCGTCGGCGATGGTCTGGTCGCTGCCGCCACCCTGCGAGTTGAGGACCTGGACCGCCATGATGCCGCAGTTGGGGGCAACGCCCGCGGTGCCGACGCCGTTGAGGGCAGCGGCCGCGATGCCGGCGCAGTGGGTGCCGTGGCCATTCATGTCCTTGACGTTGGCGTCCTTCGAGAACACGTTGTAGGCCTTGACGATCTTGTCCTTGAGGTCGGGGTGGGTCATGTCCACGCCGCTGTCGATGACGGCGATCATGGTGTTCATGTCACCCTTCTGGGTGTCCCAGGCCTGGAGGGCGTTGGTGATGTTGAGCGAGTACTGGTCCTTGATCATGGGGTCGTCATAGACGTCCATCATGACGCGGTTGACGTTGTGGGCGTACTTGACCGAGTACTTGGCCTTGATGTCGGCGATGACCTGCTCGGGGGTCTTGCCCGAGGGGACTTCGATGACGCTGGCGTTGATGCCCTTGATCGTCTTCTTGACCTTGTAGGGGAGGCCCTTCACCGAGGCGGTGTTGAAGCGGACCACGATCTCGGTCTTGGACGTGCCGTCCGCGCGGAAATCGGTCGACGAATCGCCGCCACCGATGCCACCGATCATGGGGCCAGTGGAGCAGCCGGCGAGGAGGGCCATCGCGAGCGAACCAGCAACCAGGGACAGCTTCTTCATCCAGTCGTACCTCATGTTAAGAAGGGTGCGTGAATCGTTAGAGGAATTTTAGCGATGGATTAAGAATTTAGCAAGACCTTAATTTTGATTTAACAAATTAAGGGTGCCTTAAAAACTAAATGGTTCTTTACCTCGCCATAGTCTCCGAGTGGGTTATCGCCTGCTTTTGCAGAAACTTGCGCGCTATAATTGATCGTATGCAGATCCAAGACAGTCTCACCCTCGCCGCCGTCGTCTCCGAGCTCCAGCGCGTTTGCACGGGGGCTCGCATCGACAAGATCCACCTCCCCACCGCTCACGAGATGGTTTGGAACCTCCGGGGCGAGGGGAAGAACCTGCGCCTGCTCTTCTCCATCCGGGGGAACTACGCGCGGCTGCACCTGACTCAGCGTCGCTACGAGAACCCCGCCCAGCCGCCCATGTTCTGCATGCTCCTGCGCAAGCACCTGGAAGGCAGCCGGATCCTGCGCATCGAGCAGCTCGAATTGGAGCGGGTGGTGCAGATCGTGACGGCGGGCCGCGACGAGCTGGGAGATCCGACCGAGCGGGCGCTGGTCGCCGAGATCACGGGCAAGCACGCCAACCTGATCCTGTTGGACAAGCCGTGGGGCACGGTCATGGGCAGCCTGCGCACGGTCACCGAGGCCGTCAGCCGCGAGCGCCAGATCATGCCGGGGCTGCCTTACGATCCGCCCCCCATCTCTGCCTCCAAGCTGGATCCTCGGCGGCTGTCACCGGGCGATCTGTGGACGGTGCTCGCCAAGGGCGGGGCGGCGGAGGCTGCGATCCTCTCGGGCGTGCACTCGCTCAGCCGGGCGGCGATCGCCCAGCTCCTCGCAGCCGCCGGCATCGACCCCAAGGCCAAGGGGGACACCCTCGACGCCGAGGCCCTCGTGCGCCTGGAAACGGTCTGGCAGACGGCGATGGAGAACCTCGCGGCCGGTCGCTTCCGCCCCGAGCTGAACAAGGGGCCCGGCTGGGAGTACCGGGTGCTCGCGGTGGGGGCGGAGCCTCTGCCCGAGGTCTCGGTCAGCGACATGCTGGATGCCTACTACGGCACGCGTGAGACCTCGGAGCGGCTGGAGAATCAGCGCTCACAGCTCACGAACCTGGTTCGCGAGCGCCTGGAGAAGCTTCGGCACCGTCGGGTGGGCCTCATCGAGACGGTGGAGGCGGGTCGCCAGGCCGAGGAGCTGCGTCAGTGGGGCGAGCTGATCCAGGCCTACGGTTACGGCCTGCCGCCGCGTAGCGAGGTCCTCGAAGCCGAGAACTACTACATGGAAGGGTCACCCCGGATTTCGATCCCGCTCGATCCGCGCTTGACGCCCATGGAGAACGCCCAGCGCTACTTCCGCCGCTACCAGAAGGCCAAGGGGGGCCTGGAGACCAGCGAGCGCTTCCTGACTGAGGTGGAGGACGAGCTTTCTTATTGGGAAGGGGTCGAGACCTCGATCCGCGTGAGCGATCGCGTCGAGGAGCTCGCCGAGATCCGTGCCGAGATCCAGCCGGTGCCGGCGCACAAGCAGCCGAAGAAGGCTCCGCCCGTGACCGAGCCCATGCGCTTCGTGTCGAGCGACGGGTGGGAGATCCTGGTCGGCAAGAACAACCGCCAGAATGACCAGCTTTCCATGAAGCTCGCGCGGCAAGACGACTGGTGGTTCCACACCCAGAACATCCCAGGGTCGCACGTCCTGGTGCGATCGGCGGGCGGTGCGCTGCCGGATCGGACCCGGGATGAGGCGGCGCTGCTCGCGGCCTACTACAGCCAGGCGCGCGAGAGCAGCAAGGTGCCCGTCATCTTCACCCAGCGCCGCCACCTCAAGAAGCCGTCGGGCGCGAAGCCGGGGCTCGTCATCTATGAGAAGGAGAAGGCCGTCTTCGTGACGCCCGAGCCCGGGGCGATCGCTGCGATCGCGCGAGGAGACGCCTAATCCTGACGCTTTATCGAGCCTTCCGCGTGGCAGCGTCTCGTTTCAAGAGAGCTTCGGAATAGCGCAAGAACTCGTCCAGGTGAAGCGTGATCACGTTGACGGTGATGGGTAATTGCAGGCTCTGGTAGTCGTGCACCGCGATGTTGCGGAAGCCCACCATGCGTTTGAGTGAATCGGCCAGCGTGGGCTCGATCCAGCCGGCCCCAGCGAGCAGGGCGAACACGTCGCGCGCGCTCTGAGGCACGCCGAGGCGATCGCGTCGGATCAGGTGCTGACCCATATCGAGAGCGGCTTCGCAGGCTCGCTGTATGTTCAGGATGGCCGCGTCCTGGCGCGTGAAGTCGGTGGCGAAGGTTGAGGGATCGCGCTGGTACTCCTCGCGGGCCCGCGCCACGCAGCGCTCGATGGCTGCCGCCTTGTTGATGAGCACGTCATCCGCCATGGATTTTGCCTTCTCTTTCGATGTCGGCGAGCAATCCCGCCCGGGCCTGGTCCAAGGCGGTCTTCTCGCTGAGCACGAAGCTCTCGAACAGGCCCACCCGGTGGTCCTTGGCCCACAGCCGGTTCCCCGTCGTGAGGATCTGGTATTGCATCACCGTCGAGGCAGCCCGCATGTCCAGCAGATCCACCTCGCAGCTCACCAGGTCGGCAAGCTCGCTAGCGAGCTCCCACAGTTTCACTGGGTCGGCGTAGCTCTCCACCAGCACCGCCAGGTCCAAGTCGCTTTCCGGTCCCGAGGTGCCGTGCACGCGGCTGCCAAAGGCGTAGAGGGCCATGGCATCAGGCAGCGCCGCGCGCACCTTTTGTAACAGCGCGTCGGCAAGCCGAGGGTCGCCTATTGGATCGTTGGCAATCATCAATCAGGCCTTGTAGGGCTGGTCAGTGCAGGAGTGACGGGCGAAAGACTGCGTGCGGTGAACATCCCACCCGCTCTTGAACACAGGGCGCTCGAAAGCGGAAAGGAGGGCTCGTGAATCATTGTACCGTGCTTCTTGGCTCATTTCGCTTCTGCTGCCAGGCGGTGCTCGCGTCTTGGAGGAAGACGGCCCGCCGGGTGTGCGACCGGCGGGCCTTGCTCAGAGAGGTGAGGAGTGCGCTCTAGATGTCTTCATCTTGCCACAGGCCGAGGGTGGTGCCTGTTGCATCGGATCCGGGCGAAACGTGAACTCCGTTACCCCTGCTTGGCCGCCACTCCGAGCTTCTCGAGCGGCAGACGCGAGATGGCGCCGAGGTCCATCCCCGAGAGGCGCCCGCGCTTGAAGAGTTCATAGCCGAGGCCCGCGATCATGGCGGCGTTGTCGGTGCAAAGCGACATGGGCGGCGCCACGAAGCGCCAGCCGCGCTTCTCGGCCTCGGCCGATAGGCGCTCGCGCAGCTCACGGTTGGCCGCGACCCCGCCCGCCACCGCGATCGCCTCGATCCCCTCGCGCTCGGCGGCCTGGATCGTCTTGGTCACGAGCACGTCCACCACCGCCCGCTGGAACGAGGCGCAAACGTCCGGGATGCTGATGGGCATGCCGGCGGCGTTGCTCTTCTCGAGCAGGCGGCTGACGGCCGTCTTGAGGCCGCTGAACGAGAAGTCCGGGGCCCCGTCGAGCCAGGCCCGGGGGAAGTCGTAGGCGCTCGGGTTGCCTTCCTTGGCGAGCTTGTCGATGACCGGCCCGCCGGGATAGCCGAGGCCCAGCAGGCGGGCGGTCTTGTCGTAGGCCTCGCCTGCCGCGTCGTCGCGGGTCTCGCCGAGGGTCGTGAACTGCTCGGGGCCGTCCACCCGCACCAGCGAGGTGTGACCACCCGAGACCAGCAGGCACAAAAAGGGCAGGGGCAGGTCCGGGTGGGCCATCTTGTTGGCCCAGATGTGGGCGGCCAGGTGATGCACGCCGACCAGGGGGATCCCGCGGGCCCAGGCGGCGCCCTTGGCGGCCATCAGGCCCACCAGCAGCGCGCCCTGCAGGCCCGGTCCGAAGGTGGTGGCCACCGCGTCCACGTCGCTCCACGCAACATTCGCCTCGGTAAGCGCCGTCTCGAGGGTCGCCCCGATCGCCTCCATGTGGGCGCGCGAGGCGACCTCGGGCACGACGCCCCCGTAGAGCTGGTGCAGGTCGATCTGCGAGGCGATGATGTTGGAGAGGACCTCGGCCCCGTCTTTGACGACGGCGACCGACGTCTCGTCGCAGGAGGTCTCGACCGCGAGAATGGTGGCCATGCTAGTTCCCTTAGACCGGCCCCTCGGATCCGGTCATGTGCTCGTCCGTTACCGTGATGATCGCCCGCGAGACCGGCACCTGGTGCGAGGGGGCGCTGCGGCGGAAGTACTCGAGCGCGGCCTTGCCCATCGCAAGGGTGCCCGAGTAGCCGATGGCGCCGCCCAGGAGCCAGCCGGGACCCGGGATGAACTTCGCGATCTGGCGCGCGGCCGTGCGCAGGCCGAAGCCGCCGCCCACCACCGCCAGGAGCTCGCGGGCCCGATCGACGCCGAGGGGCATGTCGAACATGGCGGCCATGCGCAGGACCATCTTGATCTGGTTGGCGGTCATCAGGGGCATGTCGGCGCCCGGGATCGGGATCACTCCCACCACCCCGTTCTGCTTGGCGGTGGCCTGGATCTCCTGCCAGGCGGCCTCGCTGCGGAAGATGGGGAACTGGCGCGACAGCGGGATCACGAGCTCGGGGAAGCGATCGAAGAGGACCCGGGCGAAGGGCCCCGCGAGCTCCTTGAGCGAGGCGACCGGCACGACCTGCTCGGCTTCGAGCGAGAGGGCGTGGATCAGCTCCCGCTGGCGGGTGGCCGCCAGGTGGTCGGGGATGCCGACCAGGGCGATCGCGAGCTTGGAGGCATCCAGGCGCGTCAGCGCCGGCATCTCGCGGGCGATCGCGCTGCTGCTCGTCGTCACCAGCCCGAGGTAAAGGTCGGCGGCGGCGGGGCGCTGGTCGTCGGCGTCGATTAAGACGAGCCGGTCGGCGTCGTGGCTGCCGATGAGCAGGGCGTCGCGCCAGTGGTCGCGCTCGGGTCCGGGGGCGGCCACGAGGCCCAGGGTCATGGGCTGGCCGGCTTTGCCTTCGATCTCCCGCCAGACATTCCAGAGCTCCTGAACGGGTGCGGGTAGCGACACCATGGGCGCGTCCTCCTCTTAATCACCGTCTTCCGGCTCGCGGCCGGTTGACGAAATTATAGCACGGGGCCGCCGCCTGCCCGCTTCATGCCGCCGATCCAGCCCCCTGCGACCCCCGGCGGTTGCAAGCCAGAGGGGCACAGGCGTAAGATGGTCTGGTTCCAAGGCGAAAGCAGACGCTTGGCGCATCTTTCCCCAACGATGAGGAGAACCGCGTGCGTAAACTCGGCGTAATCGGCATGGTGCTCGCGTGGACGGCCGCGACCGTCCCGGCATGGGCAGCCCCGGTCGATCTGACCATCCTGCACACCAACGACACCCACGACCACCTCTTGCCCTACGAGACCCGCCAGGGCAAGGACCTGGGGGGCATCGCGCGACGCGCCACCCTCATCACCCAGATCAAGGGCAATACCGAGCGCGTGCTCGTGCTCGACGCCGGCGACACCTTCCAGGGCACCCCCCTCTTCAACTTCTTCTCCGGCGAGCCCGACTACCTCACCATGGATCAGGCGGGCTACGACGCGACCACCGTGGGCAACCACGACCTGGACAACGGCCTGGAGAACCTCAAGAAGCAGGCCGCCGGCCGCCGCTTCAAGCTGATCTCGACCAACCTGCTCGACCCCAAGACCGGCAAGCCCATCTTCGTGGGCACCCACGTCTTCGAGCGCGGCGGCCTCAAGGTCGGCGTCTTCGGGGTGCTCGGCTTCAACGCCCTGGGCGCGGTCGCCAAGGAGAACCAGAAGGACTTCAAGTTCGTCTCGCCGATCAAGGTCGCCGAGGAGACCGCCGCCGAGCTGCGCAAGCGCTCGGATCTGGTCGTGATGCTCTCGCACAGCGGCCTGGACGAGGACACCGAGCTTGCCGGCAAGGTCAAGGGCATCGACGTGATCGTCGGCGGCCACTCGCACACCAAGCTCGACCAGCCCCGCGAGGTCATGAACGGCGACTGGCGCACGCTGGTGGTCCAGGGCTTCCAGTGGGGCGAGTACGTGGGCAAGCTCGATCTCAAGGTCGACGGCGGCAAGGTCGTCGCCTACGAGGGCAAGCTCATGCCCGTGACCAAGGAGATCGCCGACGACCAGACGGTCGCCGCCACCGTCAAGGCCTACAACGACAAGATCGCCGAGCGGATGGCGGTCATCATCGGCTCGGCCCCCAAGGGCCTCTCGGCCGAGGGCAAGTACAAGAAGGACAGCGAGCTCGGCAACTGGACCGCCGACGTCATGCGCGAGCGCGGCAAGGCCGAGATCGGCATCATGAACGCCGGCGGCCTGCGGGCGGCCCTGCAGCCCGGCTCCATCACGGTCGGCGACGTCTTCACCATCTTCCCCTTCGACAACGCCTTGGTGACCATCGACGTGGACGGAGCCACTCTCAAGGGCTTCATCGACAAGGCCGCCGCCATCCCCGGCCGCGCGGCCCAGCTCCAGTACTCGGGTGTCACCTTCGCGGTGGCGGGCGGCAAGGCCTCGGACATCCGGGTCAACGGCACCCCGCTCGATACCAAGCGCTTCTACAAGGTCGCGACCATCGACTACCTGGCCCAGGGCAACGACGGCTACGAGGCCTTCGCCAATGGTAAGAACTACCAGGCCACCGGCAAGGTGCTGCGTGACGTGATCATCGAGGCCATCACGGCGCGCCCCACGCTCATCCCGCCCGCTACCGGCCGGATCCGGGTCGCCAACTAATCCCACGAGCAAAACGAATCCCCCGTCCCGGGCCCGGGACGGGGGATTCGTTTTGCTTAGCGCAGGGGCTCGCCCAGCTGGATGATGATCGAGGGTTTGCCCGCCCTGTCGTGGCCGACCCCGTACAGCCGGTAGCGCTTCCCGCCGAGGCTCGAATAGCCGAGGGCGCCCACGTCGGTCTCGCCGGGAGTGTCGCTTACGACTTCCAAGAGGCGGATCGGCACCGTGTCCTTGGGGAAGGTCTCGCTTTCGAGGATCTCGCGCTTGAGGGCCTTGGCGCTGCGGGGGACGGTGCCGCCGTGGCTGCTCGCGTAGGCATCCAAGGCCTGCTGGAGGGCCGCCGCGTGGCGGATCACCTGGGCGTTGCGCTCGACGGCGGCCGGCGCGGGCTTGGGCCGTGCGGGGGGAAGGGCGCGCTTGATGCCCCAGACACCTAGCGAGAGGATTCCCGCCAGGCACAGGCCGAGAAAGATGCGTCGTCTGCGGATCTGGGCACGACGTGCCGCCTGCTTCTTCGTCTTCATGGCCCTTTATCCTAACATGACTGCCTTGTGAGGCGACAGCCGGCTAGTTTAGTGCAGGCTTAATCAAGACTTCAAGACGACTTTACCGAATCTCGGCCCCTGACCAGGATATGAAGGGTAGGCTCATCCGGGCCTGGCGTTCAATGAAAGGGGGGCGGGACATGGCGATTCAGGGAGCGGATACGTTCCAGACCAACAATTACCGCACCCTGCTCGGTCGCTTGCACCAGGCCGTGGCGGCCCCTTCGAGCGCGCCCCCCGCCCCCGAGGCAGGCCTCGGCCAGGACACCTTCGTCCGCGCGGGCGGTGGCACCTATACGGTCCAGGAGGGCGATAGCCTCTCGAAGATCGCCCGCAAGCTCCTCGGCGATGGCAACCGCTGGCCCGAGCTCTTCGCCGCTAACCGCGGGACCCTCCAGGACCCGAACCGTATCTTCCCCGGCCAGGTGCTGACCATCCCCGGCAAGGCCGCCGAGCCCGTCGCGGCCCAGGCGCAGCCTGCTGCCCCCGCTGAGCCTTCCCAGCCTGCCACCCCCGCCCCCAAGGCCGTCTACGGCGCCTTCACCGCCATGCTCTCGTCGATGCACGACATGGTCGCCTGGCTCTACGGGCCCAAGCCCGAGGCCAAGCCTGAAGCGAAGCCCGAGGCCAAGCCCGATAGCAACCTCGCCTCGGTCACGACCGAGCAGCTCAAGCAGCTGGGAGCGACCGACAAGGACGCGTTCTTCGACGTCCTGCGCCCGGCCGCCGAAGCCGCCGAAGAGAAGTACGGCGTGCCTGCCGCGGTCACCCTCGCCCAGGCAGCCCTCGAGTCGGGCTGGGGCAAGTCTGCCATCGGCGGCTATAACGTCTTCGGCATCAAGGGCAAGGGCCCCGCCGGCACCACCTCGGTCAACACCTCGGAGTACGAGAACGGCCGCTACATCCGGATCGACGCCAACTTCGCCAAGTACCACAACTTCGAGCAGGCGATCGAGGAGCACGCCAAGGTCCTCCTGCGCCCCTACTACACCAAGGCCATGGAGCAGTACAAGAGGGACAAGGACCCCAAGGCGTTCGCCACCAACATCACCGGGATCTACGCCACGGACCCCAACTACGACGACAAGCTGATCTCGATCATGAACACCTACGAGCTGGCCTAGTCAGCCTTTACAAGGGGCCCCGGCGCACTGCGCCGGGGCCCCTTGTCGTGGGTGTTAGGTGCGCTTAGCGAGCCTTGGCCTTGCGCCGCAGGGGAGGGGCTCCAATCACGGTCCGGGGCGGGATCACGTCGCCCAAGAGGTAGCGGATCCCCTCGGACGCGACGAAGAACCCGAAGGTCCCTGGCATGTAGCTGATGGTGCCGTTCACAGTCTTCTGGGGGCCGGCGCCGGGCACCCACTCGCGCTCGATGTGGGGCAGGGCGGGCTCGTCCGAGAAGACCGCCCGCACCCCCGGGGCGATCCCGTTCTTGCGGCAGAGCTTGCGCATGGCGGTGGCCATGGGGCAGCCGTAGGTCTCAAGAAGGTCGGTGACCTTCACCCGGGTCGGGTCCACCCGCGCGCCGGCGCCCATGCTCGACACCACGAACACGCCGC
Source organism: bacterium (assembly GCA_017744355.1). Lineage (NCBI taxonomy): Bacteria > bacterium. Next base: position 26,482 of record JAGIBK010000007.1, read on the forward strand.
GGTCCTGGGCGGCCTTGATGAGGCCCACCTTGGAAGTGAGGGCGTCGATGCAGTCGAGGACCACGTCCACGTCGTCGGGCAGGAAGTTGGCGGCCTCACTCGGCGAGATCCGTTCCTGGATGAGGTTCAGCTTGATGTCCGGGTTGATGTCGCGCAGGCGCTCGGCCATCACCTCGACCTTGGAGCGCCCGACGCTGGAGGTGAGGGCGACCACCTGGCGGTTGCAGTTGGAAGAGGCGACCACGTCCATGTCGATCAGGGTCAGGGTGCCGACGCCCGCGCGGCCCAGGGCCTCCACGCACGAGCCCCCCACCCCGCCGACGCCCGCGACTAGGACGTGCGCGTTGCGCAGCCGCTCCAGCCCGGGGTCGCCCACCAGGATGTGGGTGCGTTCCGCTAGTTCCTGCCTCATGATTCCTCTTTCCTACGTGATGCCGAACAATTCCCGCCCGGTGGCGTCCGAGCAGGCCAGGACTTCTTCCGTTGTTTCCCCTCTGAGCCGTGCGATCGCCTCGGCCACGTCCAAGAGCGCGCTCGGCTCGTTGCGTCGTCCCCGCCACGTCTCGGGCGAGAGGTCGGGGGCGTCGGTTTCGAGCACGTAGCCGTCCTTGGGACAGCTTGCGATCGCCTTGTGCAGCTTCTGGGCGCTGGGCCAGGTGCCGATCCCCCCCAGGCCCAGCTTGAAGCCGAGACTCAGGTAGCGCTTGGCCACTTCCTGCGAGCCCGAGAAGGCATGCACCACCCCCTTGAGCCCCGGCCGCCCCTTGAGCAGGGCGAGCATGGGCTCGTGGACGTGGACCACGTGCAGGATGAGTGGCAGCCCGAAGGCCTCGGCCAGATCGAGCTGGGCCGCGCAGAGGGCCTCGCTCGTCTCTTTCATGAAGCGCTTGTCGAGCCCGGTCTCTCCCACCGCGACGAAGCGGCCCGTTTGGAGGGCTGCCTCCAGGCGCGAAAGCGCGTCGGGAGGATGGTCGAAGACCGGGTGCAGGCCTGCGGCGTAGTGGAGCGCGAGGCCCGGGACCGAGAGGGCCGGGCGCTCGAACTCGGCGACCGTCACCCCCGGCACCACCAGCGACGAGAGGCCTTTTTCGCAGGCACGCGCGGCGACTTCGAGCCGGTCGGGGTCGAAGGCGGTGTCGTCGAAGTGGCAGTGCGAGTCCAGGTGGCCCATGGGCCTTCTATCGTACCGAAAGCGCCTCTTGCCGTCACCTACTCCTGGTCGGGGCGGATGATGAGGGTCTTTCCGGTCTTCTTGTAGGAGAGACCGTTGGCCAAGAGCAGGCTGGTGAAGGCCTCGTCGAGGGTGACCCCGCGCAGGTTCAGATCGACCTTGGTGCGCCCGACGTCGCTCGCGAGCGCCACGTTGTAGCCGCCCTTGTCGCAGATCAGCATGAGGGCCTCGCGCAGAGGCAGGTCGGTGGCCTGGATGAAGAGGCTGTCGCGCTTGGGGAAGAGGCCCCCGTCCGGCGTCAGGGTGTTGGCTTGCGCGCGGCCATGGCCGAGGCAGAGGACGAGGCTCAAGATGGCCAGGATCGCAGGGATCGCGCGCATCGACTCATCCCTCCTCGCAACAAGCGGACGTCCCTTTATCATAGCAGCTAGCAGGGAGGGCGCGGGTCGTGCTACGCTGGATCTCCGCCCCAAAGCCTTGACCCCACTGAAAGAGAGCCCCCGTGACCACCGACAAGCCCGCCGGATTCCGCAAGGCCGTCAACGTGCTTCGGCCCGGCCCCTTCCGGCGCTACATGATCGGCGAGGGGATCTCGGTCACGGGCACCTGGATGCAGAACATGGCCCAGGGCTGGGTCATGGCCCAGCTCACCCAGTCGGCCTTCATGCTGGGGCTCGTCAACTTCGCCTCGGGCCTGCCCATGCTCTTGCTCACCATGACCGGCGGGGTCTTCGCCGATCGCCACGACAAGCGCACCATCCTGATCGTCGCCCAGCTGGTGCAGATCGTCACGGCGATCACCATGGGCGTCCTGGTCCTGAAGGGCTGGGTGGCCATGTGGCACGTGATGGCGATCGCGGTCGTGCTCGGCGTGGTCCAGGCCTTCGAGATGCCCGCCGTCTCGGCCTTCGTGCCCGAGCTGGTCGAAAAGGACGAGATCGCCGACGCCATCGCCATGGACCGGACGATCTTCCATGCGACGCGCCTGGTGGGCCCGGCTCTGGCCGGCTGGATCATCGGGGTCTTCGGGGCGGCGATCGCCTACTTCTCCAACGCCTTCAGCTTCCTGGCGCTTTTGGTCTCGCTGGGAACCCTCAAGCCGCGCGCGGCGGGCACCGCCGAAGAGGAAGCCGAGCGCCAGACCGGCATGAAGGAGGGCTTCGCCTACATCCGTAGCGATCGCCTGACCATGGCGATGATCGGCCTGATGGCGGCGAACACGGTCTTCGTCTTCCCCTTGACCGCCATCCTGATGCCCCTGTACGCGACCAAGACCCTGGGCCTCGGCCCCGACGGGATGGGCCTGTTGATGGCGATCACCGGGGCGGGCTCGGTCGGTGGCGCGCTGGGCCTCCTGAACGTCGCGCGCGACAAGCGCCTGGGGCGGCTCGGGTTCGCCTGCACGGGCATGGTGCTTGCGCTCTTGGGCCTCTCGGCGGCGGCCAACTTCATGATGGCGGCGCCCCTGATCGCGCTCTTGGCCGTCTCCAGCTCGACCTTCTTTGGCCTCGCCAACACGACGATCCTGGAGCGGGCGCCCGAGACCATGCGCGGGCGCGTCTCGTCGATCGCAGGCCTTGCGACCTTTGGCCTGATGCCGGTGGCGGGCCTGGTGCTCACGAGCCTCGCGGACGTCATCGGGATCCGCCTGGCCCTGGGCTTTGCGTCGTGCTGTTTCGCCCTGGCGGCGGCCTACACCCTCCTGGGCCCGGTCGCGCGTCTCAACGCGAAGCCCGCCGAGGGCTAGACGCCGCGGAAGCTGCGCTCGGCTTCTTTCGCCGTCTCCTGGTCGAAGAGACCCAGTTCGTAGCGCAGCACCCGGAAGGTGAGGCGCACTTCCAGCAACTCCATCACCAGCGCCGCCAGCACCAGGACCAGCCCGCTGAGGAAGGTGACCTTGGGGGCATGGGTCAGGTTCTTGAGCTGGAAGTACTGCATCGCCGCGATCAGGAACGAGGTGGAGATGATGCAGGCGATCGCCGCGTAGAGCAGGAAGATCGCATCGCGCATGTGCTTCGAGCGCCGAAAGATCAGGGCGATCTGCCGATCCAGGCTCTTGATCCGCAGCGACTCGGTGACCGAGATCGGGTCCAGGCGCTGGTATTCGCGGCGTTCGGCGTTCAGGGCGCGGATCCGATCCACCAGCGACGAGTACTTGCTCTGGGCGTTGGAGGCAAGGATCGCGCACGCCGAGATGGCGACCGCGGGCGCGAGCGCCGAAGAGATGAAGGGCGTGGCATCGAGCGTCTGCGTAAACATGGCCCCTTCATGCTAGGCGAAAAGCGCAGGCCCTTCAAGCCGCCGTGTCCAGGCCCTTGAAAATAACACGCAACTTTTTCGCGCGACCGGCGATAAGTAGGATAGGCATTAACGAACAGTTAAGCCGCGTTGAGATTTCCTTCAAGGGAAAGGATCACATGATGCAGATTCGCCGCTCGATCAAGCACCTCCTGGTCACCGCCGTCGCGAGCATGAGCTTGCTGGTGGGTTGCGGGGTGCCGATGCTCTCGGTCGATGGCTCCGATCAGGGGAAGCTGTCGGCCAAGGCGCACAAGCCCGGTGAGCTGTCGCTGTACGTGATGCCCGAAGCCGGTCACCAGCCCATCCTCGACGCCATCAACAGCGCCAAGAAGTCGATCTGGCTCGAGATGTACCTCTTGACCTACTCGGGCGTCACCAAGGAGATCACCGACGCGCTGATCGCCAAGTCCAAGGCGGGCGTCGACGTGCGGATCATCCTCGAGAACCAGCCCTTCGTCATGCCGGTCCCCCCGAAGCCGGGCGAGCTGCCCAAGCCCCCCATCAACGTCAACCGCGCCGCCCTCGAGGTGCTGACCGCGAACGGCGTGCGGGTCAAGCGCTCCAGCCCCCAGTTCGTCTTCACCCACCAGAAGTCCATGATCATCGACGGCCAGAGCGCCTGGATCATGACGATGAACTTCTCGGCCGCCGCCTTCCAGAAGAACCGCGAGTACCTGGTGGTCGACACGTCACCCTCGGACGTCAAGGAGCTCAAGGAGATCTTCATGGCCGACTGGGATGAGCGTCCCATCGTGCCCAAGGACGAGGATCTGGTCGTCAGCCCGACCAACTCCAAGGATCGCATCATCAAGCTGATCGACTCGGCCAAGAAGGACCTCACGGTCCAGGTGGAGTTCCTGGACGATCCGGACGTGGTGGCCCACATGGGCGCTCGCAAGAAGGCAGGCGCGAACGTCACGGTCCAGCTCTCGTACCACGCCCCCGACAAGCAGACGGGCTACGACGGCAACGCCAAGCAGCTCAAGCAGCTCAACGACGCCGGCATCACCGACGTCAAGTTCATCAAGACGGTCGGCCTGCACGCCAAGCTGATCATCGCCGACGGCGCCAAGGCCTACATCGGATCGGAGAACCTGACGACCAACTCGCTGACCCGTAACCGCGAGATGGGCATCATCATCGACGACAAGGGCATCGTCGCGAAGCTGGCCCAGGTCGCCGGCAAGGACTGGGCCGCCAACTAGGCCCGTGGCGCCTCGTCCCTTCGACACCCAACACGCTCGCCCCCTGGTGATTGGTCACCGGGGGGCGATGGCCTGCGCGCCCGAGAATACCCTCGAAAGCTTCCGTGAGGCCTTCAAGCAGGGGGCCGACGGCGTGGAGTGCGACGTGCACCTGAGCGCCGACGGCCAGGTGGTCGTGCTGCACGACCACACGCTCGATCGCACGACCACGGGCAAGGGGCCGGTCGATGCCTTGCCCTATGCCGACCTGCGAGGGCTGGATGCGGGAAGCTGGTACGCGCCGCGCTTCGCAGGAGCGCACGTTCCCTTGCTCTGCGAGCTGCTGGCGCTGGTCCACGAGGTGGGGGAAGCGCGCGGGGTGATTCCCTACGTGGTGATCGAGCTGAAGGCAGGCTCGCGCCGCTACCCGGGCATCGAGGCGGCGGTCGTCGCCGAGGTGCGCAAGGCGGGGCTTGGTCACCGGGCGCTCTTCATCTCCTTCGACCACTTCGCCATCAAGACCCTCAAGGGCCTCGCGCCGGAGCTTGCCGGCGGCATCCTCTACCGCGCCCTGCCCATCGATCCGCTGGCCATGGCCCGCGCGGCCGAGGCGGACGCCGTCGCGCCGGCCGTCGAGGACGTGGAGGCGGACCAGATCCGCGCGCTTCATGCAGCGGGTCTCTCGGTCTTCGCCTGGACGGTTCGGACTCCGGACGAGGCTCGCCGCATGGCGGCTGCCGGGGTGGACGCCTTCGGCGCCAACGCGCCGGGCGAGATCCTGCGCGCCCTCTAGCCATCCCCCGACCACTCCCGACATGCGCGCTGGCCGAGATCTTTCGGCCGCTCTGTCCGTGGCTTGAACGGCGACGGGCCGCTAGGGTTGAGGCGGAAGGTTTCTAGCGATCGAGCCTTGTCGCAGGACACTCCCTTGGCTGAAAAAGAGGAGGCGTCGCGCGTGAACACCTGGGTACGCCTTGGATTCGGGCTAGCGGTCGTTGCGATTGGGGCGGGGTGCGGGGCGGCCCCCGCTCCACCCGGTCATGGCGGGGAGCCGCCGGTTGCGCCGCCCGTGGCTCCGCCGGTGGCACCGCCGGCCGCCGAGCCGACCCCGGTGCCCGTGACCTCGCCGCCGCCGATCGCGGGGCCGAGGCCGCCATATCCCTACGCCACGCCCGCCCCGCCGGAGGTAGGGGCCCGCGAGGTGGCAGGCGTCATCTTGACCCGGGGCCAGCCCGCGAGCGGCATTCCCCTGACGGTGATCAACAGCAGCACGGGCCGGACCTATCGGCTGACGACCGATACGAACGGGGTCTACCGGGTCAAGGACGTGCCCGAGGGCCGCTACTACGCCCACTTCTACAACGACAGCGACAACAACAAGGTCGGCTTCTGGCGCACCCGGAGCCTCCAGGTGACGGCCTCGCACGGGGCGGTCTTCCCCGCCTGGGACGTCTACCTGGTCGGGATGCGCAACTCGCCGGGGCAGGGGCAATCGGTGAGCTTCCCCTTCACGGCACGGTTTGAACCCTACCCGTTGGCCATCAATTATCGCTTCCGTATCCACGATCGGGGCGGGCCGAGCGGGCAGGCGCTCTTCGTCTCCGAGCTGGTCCCGGCCGAGGGCATTCGGACCTTCACCTTCACCGGGGCGGCCAACCAGGGAGGGCAGGGCCAGAGCGTGGCCGCGCTCGGCTCGGGCCGCTACCTCTGGGGCTACCAGTGGGACGCCGGACAGGCGGGCGAGGGGGGCTGCCTCTTCCAGGACTTCGTCTCGGGCGGCAGCCGCGGGGTGGCGACGGGCCGCGAGTCCCTGGGCTATCCCGGGGATTTCCCGCGCCTGCGCTGATCCCCGATCCCCCGCCCCGCTAGGGGGCTGGGGGGATTAGCGAGAAACTTCCTGGGCGAGGGCTTGGGGGTCCGTGAGGGGCAGGCCGCAGGTCTGCCCCTCGCAGACGTAGGCGGTGGGCTTGCCGTCGATGGCGGGGCGATCACGCAGGAAGACGATGGGCCCGGGCTCGGCCTGAGGGGCGGCGGCGACGAGCTGGTGAGGGGCGTAGCGCGAGAAGGCCGCCTTGACCAGCGCACAGGTGTCCGGCAGCGACGGTGATCCGACGATCGCCACCTCCCGGGTCGGGGCGAGCGCGAAGTCGAGTGCGCAGAGCAGGCGCGCGAAGCCGTCGGGGTACTTGGCCATCACGCCGCTCAGGCCCTCCATCGCCTGCATGGCGTAGGAGCGGTAGCCCTCGTCACCCAGGTAGGCGGAAAGTCGCAAGAGCACGTCGCAGGCCACCGAGTTGCCCGAGGGGGTCGCGTTGTCGTAGACGTTGCGCGCCTGCGCGACGAGGGCCTCGTGGTGCTTGCCCACGTCGTAGAAGCCGGGCAAGCTCGGATCCCAGAACTCGGCGATCATCGTGTCGGCGAGGCGCTTTGCCTCTTCGATCCAGTGCGGGTCGAAGGTCGCTTCGTACAAGGAGAGAAGGCCGTCGATCAGGTTGGCGTAGTCCTCCAGGTAGGCGTTCAGCTTGGCGACGCCGTCCTTGTACGAGCGAAGCAGCAGCCCGTCTCGCTGCAGGCGCGAAAGCAGGAATTCGGCGGCAAGAAGGGCCACCTCGCGGTAGTCCGCGCGATCGAGGACGCGGGCCGCTTCGGCGAAGGCGCGCAGCATCATGCCGTTCCAGGCGGTCAGGATCTTGTCGTCGCGGCCGGGCGCCACGCGCTCGGCACGGGCGTCGAACAAGCGCGCACGGATCAGGGTCAGCTCCTCGTTGAGCTGACCGATCGAGTAGCCAAGCAGCGGGGCGATGGCTTCGATGGGCTGGCGCAGGTTCAAGACGCTCTTGCCCTCGAAGTTGCCTTTCGGGGTGACGTCGTAGGCCAGCTCGAAGACGGCGGCCGCGCCGGGGCCGACCACGGCCCTGACCTCGTCGGGGGTCCAGACGTAGAACTTGCCTTCCTCGCCTTCAGTGTCGGCGTCGAGCGAGGAGTAGAAGCCGCCCTCGGACGCGCGCATCTCGCGGACGACCCAGTCGAGGGTCTCTTCGACGACCTCGCGGTAGTCGGGTCGCTCGAAGGCCTGGTAACCGATCAGGTAGAGCCGGCTCAAGAGGGCGTTGTCGTAGAGCATCTTCTCGAAGTGGGGGACGCGCCACTCGGCGTCGACCGCATAGCGGTGGAAGCCGCCCCCCAGGTGGTCGTAGAGGCCGCCGCGATGCATGCGATCGAGGGTGGCCTCGACCATGTCGCGGTCGTGGGCGTTGCCGGTGCGCACGAAGTCGCGCAAGAGAAGCTCGAGCCCCAGGCTGGGCGGGAACTTTGGGGGGCCGCCGAAGCCGCCGTGCACCGGGTCGAAGCGAAGCCGCAGGTGGTGGGCGGCGTTGTCCAAGAGGGCGGTGTTGAGCGTGGTGGACGGGACGGAGGCTTCGAGTCGGCGGTTGAGGAAGGCGCGGAACTGCTCGCCGCTCGCCTCCACTTCGGCGCGTCGCTCTCGGTGGGCCTTCGCGAGCTGCGCGAGGACGGTGGGGAAGCCCGGCCGGCCGAAGGCGTCCTCCGGCGGGAAGTAGGTGCCGCCGTAGAAGGGGCGGCCGTCCGGGGTGAGGAAGACGGTCAGGGGCCAACCGCCCTGGCCGGTCATGGCCTGGACGGCGGTCATGTACAGGTGGTCAAGCTCGGGGCGCTCCTCGCGGTCTACCTTCACGTTGACGAAGTGCTCGTTCATGAGGGCTGCGATCGCGGGGGTCTCGAAGCTCTCGTGGGCCATGACGTGGCACCAGTGGCAGGCCGAGTACCCGATGGAGAGCAGGATGGGCTTGTCCTCGGCCTTGGCCTTTTCGAGGGCTTCGGGGCCCCAGGGGTGCCAATCCACCGGGTTGTCCCGGTGCTGAAGCAGGTACGGGCTGGTCTCGTCTTTCAGGCGGTTCGGCATGCGCATCCCCTTTCGCCCCTCGAGCATCCAACAAAACCGGGCGGGTGTCGACTTTGTCGGGCCCTCTCTCACCACTGGCTGCTTGACGTCACCGGGCCAGGCGCCGTAGCGTTAGAACACCATGCAGCTCATCCTAATTCGCCACGGCGAATCCGTCGCCAATCAAATGGGAGTCGTCCAGGGCCACTTCGACTCCCCCCTCAACGAGCAGGGCAGGATCCAGGCCCAGGCCCTCGCCGCGAGCCTCGCCTACGAGCGCTTCGATGCCATCTATGCGAGCGACCTTGCACGCGCCCATGAAACGGGCCGCGCGGTGGCCGATCGCCTGGGGCTCGCGCTACAGGTCGATCCGCGCATCCGCGAGATCGACGTGGGGGTCTTCTCGGGGCTCAGCTGGCAAAGCATCGCCGAGCGCTATCCCGAGGAGCATCGCCGCTTCGTCGAGTCGGGCAACTGGGCCCTGGTGCCCAAGGCCGAGGGTGAGGAGGCCACGCGCTCGCGCCTCGACTCGTTCATGGCGACGATCAAGGAGCGGCACCCCGGGGGCCGGGTCGCCATCGTGGCCCACGGGGCCGTCCTGCGCCGCTTGATCCACGTCCTTTTGGAGTTGCCCTTCCCGAGCGGGGTCTTCTTCGAGCTGCACAACACCTCGACCAGCGAGATCCACCTGACGCCCAAGGGGCCCAGCCTCCTCTACCTGAACCGGATCCCGCAGGCCCCCGTGGCCACGGCGACGACGCGCTCGCTGATTTGATCGAGCCCGCGTCCCCCTTCTCGGTCTCGCACCAGGACGGCGAGATCGTCCTTTCCTTTCCCTTCCACCCGATCTGGGTGGCTGCGATCAAGCGTGTGCGCTTTCGGAGCTTCGATCCCGAGACCCGGTGCTGGCACGTGCCAGCCTGGCTTGCGCCCGATCTCGCCGAGCGCCTGGAGCGAGCTGAAGCGCCCGAGGAGGCGATCACCGCCCTGCGCGCGATCGCCCGGGAAACCCTCGCCGAGACCGCGGCCATGAACGCGCGGATGCTCGAAGCCTACGAGCGCGTCGTGCCAAAGCTCGCTGCCAGCTACCCGACCCTCTTTCCCCACCAGGTCTCGGGGATCACCTTCCTCATGCGCCCGCGTGAGGTCCGAGGCGCCCTCTTGGCCGACGATATGGGCCTCGGCAAGACGCGCCAGGCCATCATCGCCGCCCACGAGGCCCACCCGACCGGCGAGATCCTGGTGGTCTGCCCGGCGGGCCTCAAACTGAACTGGGCGCGCGAAATCCGCCTGGCCCTCGGGCCCGAGGCCGAGGTGAGCGTGGTGGGGCGCGAGTTTCGCCGAGCCCGCTGGACCATCGTCAACTACGACCTCTTGCGCAAGCACCACGCGGAGCTCGTTGCCGATGCGTGGAGCTGCCTGGTCCTCGACGAGGCGCACTACATCAAGAACCTGCGCTCGCAGCGATCGCTTCTGGTGCTCGGCGGCGAGCGCAAGGCCCGGCGCAGGACGGCCCGCTCGCTGCCGAACGGCCGGATCCGAGGTGTCGCCGAGCGCGCCGAGCGGCTGTATCTCCTGACGGGCACCCCCATCACCAACCGACCCCTCGATCTCTTCGCCTTGCTGCGCGCCATCCGCCATCCCCTGGGCGACGATCAGCTCGCCTTCGCGCTGCGGTACTGTGCCGCCTTCCAGACGGCCTTCGGCTGGGACATGAACGGGGCCTCCCACCTCGGCGAGTTGCACGACAGGCTCTCGGACGTGCTGCTACGCCGTCGCAAGGCGTCCGTCCTCGATCTGCCCCCCAAGCTTCGGACCTACATGCCGGTCGAGGTGGATCTCGTCGCCTACCGCCAGGTCTGGCTCGATTACGTCGCGCGGCTTTCCAAGCGCAAGCGGGTGCCCCGCAAGACCCTGCTCGCCGAGGTGGCCAAGCTGCGGCACGCGGCGGCGATCGCCAAGATCCCGGCGGCGATCGCGCTGGCCGAGGCGATCCTGGAGGCGGGTGAAAAGGTCATCATCTTTGCATGTCATCAGGTGGTGGTCGATGCCATCGTCGCGCACTTCGGCGCGTCCTGCGTGAAGGTGACGGGTGCTGAGTCAGCAAGTCAGCGGCAGCAAGCCGTTGATGATTTCCAGCACGATCCCGACGTCCGGGTCTTCGCGGGCAACCTCCAGGCGGCGGGGATCGGCATTTCGCTGACGGCGGCGACCCAGGTGGTGTTCGTGGACTACTCCTTCGTCCCGGCCGAGCACCTCCAGGCCGAGGACCGCCCCTACCGGATCGGTCAGCGCAACGCGGTCACCGTCACCTACCTCTCGGCGGTGGGCACCCTCGACGAGGAGATCGAGCGCCTGCTCGCGCAGAAGCTCGGCGTGGTCGCTCAGGCCATCGACGGCGAGGCCCCGACGCTCGGCGAGAGCTTCCTCGACGACCTCTTGGCGGTGATGCGCCGGGGGCTGGCGGGAGATTGAAGGCACCCTCGATCGGCTGCTATTCGGCTCATAGCGCGAAACAGGGAACCATTTGATAGCTAAGATCGTCTACTCGGCGGGTATAAGACAGGAAACATAACACCGTAGCGCGTCGGCAACAACTCGGGGGAATTCCCCGTTTAGATGAGCATCTAACGAAACCAGGCATGTTACCTCCTTTGACCGCCCTGGGCGGCTTGAATGAACAGTTTCGTTAGACGCTCAATATAAGCTCCGTGGAACCGCAATTCGGGCGACGATGCCCGAGTACGAGGGGGTTGTAGGCCATGGATTACAAGCGCATCCAAGCCGCACGTCACGCCGAACTCGACGAAGCCTTGCTTCGCACCGTCTACGCCGAGAAGAGCCGCCTGCACAACAAGCTGCAGCTGCTGCTCGCCGAGATCGAAGGCGCCCACAAGATCATCGCCCAGTACCAGAAGGAGATCCTGGAGCTGCAGCCCGAGGTGGCCGAGCTGCGCCAGGCGCTCGATATGCTCGACAGCCACGCCCGCGACATCGCGAACGACCAGGATCGCTGGCAGCGCCTGCTCGCATAAGACGTCTGTCCCCCTGCTCGGATACGCGCTATTCTGAAGCAGGAGGACAGGAAATGGCTCGCACCACGCATCGCATCCTTGCGCCCCTGGCGGCCTCGCTGCTGCTTTCGGCCTGCGCCGCCCAGCAGCAGGCGCAACCGGCACCCGGCGCCGCACCGCCTTCGCAGGTCGAAATCAAAGTCATGGGCCCGATCCGGCCCTTGCCCGGCGGTCTGGACCAGGGGCTCGTCTTCAACAGCAACAGTCCCGAGGTGGTGCAGAGCGAGGGGATCCTGCTCTCGACCCTGCCGCCCGCGACGGCGGCCACCCCTTCCGCGCACCTGGACCTGCCCTTCTCGGGGGCCTTCTCGCTCTTCTCGCACCACATCGCCAAGGACGAGGCGCCGGGCGCGCGCCAGCTCTACTTGGGGCTGCTTGCGACCAACCTCGGCGATCGCCCCGTTAACCTGGACCTGGTCGGCGGCGCGAGCTACCTGAGCCAGCCGGACGCCGTCTTCAAGCCCCTGGAACCCATCGTGCCCGATCCGCAGGGGGTGGTCTTCGCGGGGCCGGGGGACCGGGTGGCGACCGATCTCTTGCACGGCAGGACCTCGGTGCCGACGATCGCCGAGACCCTCTTGCCCGGGGCGACCAAGCTCGTGCGCACCTGGAGCATCCCGACCAACGTGGCGATCCCGCCGGCGGTCAACGGGCGCACCACCGTGCTGCGCCTCAAGAGCGACGGGCCCGTCTACCTCTCGCAGGTGGCGCGCTTCGCGGTCAAGGCCCCGGACGGCAGCTGGATCGCGCCCTCCGAGGAAGACTACGCCCTCTTGCTCGGGACCTCCTTGATGGCGGGCCCCCGCGAGGCGGCCGCGACCCCCTTCGACCCCAACCTGCCGCCTCCCAAGGGGGCCTTCCGCTTCGGGCGCGTGGCGGGGGTGAGCAAGGGCGATCGCTGGGACGCCACCCTCTTCGGCGCCGAGCAGTCCCTGCCCGGGCTCGGCGAGCAGGTCTCCTACCCCATCGCGACCACCTTCCTCAACCGCCTCGGCACCGGCCAGAACCAGAGCGCGCCCCTGGTGCGGCGCTACCCGGACACCGCCTACCAGGCGCACGGTAACTACGGGGTGACCTATGCGCTGACGGTGCCCCTGGACAACCCTGACCCCACCCCGCGCCTCTACACCTTCGCCCTGTCGCATCCGGTGCGGGCCGAGGGCGATCGCACCGCCGTCTACGTGGACCCGCCCAACAAGCCGGTGACCTTCCGGGGGCCGGTGAAGCTGGAGTGGAAGAACGCCAAGGGCTTCCCCGAAGTCCGCTACACCCACCTGGTGCTCAGGCACGGCCAGGTGTTGCCGCCCTTCGAGACGGTCGAGGTCCCGCCCCACACCCGTTACGACGTCAAGGTGACGCTCAGCTACCCAGCGGACGCCACCCCGCCGCAGCTGTTGACGATCGGCAGGCGGCGTTAGCGCTGGCATGGCCTGGAACTGCTTTCTTCGAAACTTGCCTCAGCAGCCACAGCAAGTCGCTGTCGAACTTCGCAGCGGCCTGCAACGGCTTGGGAGCCTCGCACCCGACGCCCCGCCTGGTGAGCGGGCTGCGAGCCTCGGTCGAATCGGCGAGTATTACCGGCAGCTCGGCATGCTCGACGAGGCCGTCTCGTACCTCGAACGGGCCCACGAACTCGCGCTGGCGGCGAAGGCCCCGTCCCTCGCCGTGACCATGGCCCTGCGCCTGGCCACGGCGCGCCAGCATCGCGGCGAGCACCCACGGGCCGAGACCATGTTCCAAGAGGCCCTGCGTCGCACGCGCGATCCCGCGGCGCAAGCCGCCCAGCTCGAGGACTTCGCGCTCCAGCATCTGGGCAAGTGCCTGGTGGAGATGGGGCGCCTCGCGGAGGCCCGGGATTGCTTCGAGCAGGCGCTAACGCTGCGGATAGGCAAGGGAGAACAGGGCCTCATCGCATCGACCCGCGAGGCCCTCGACTTGCTCTTGGCCGCGCAGCCTCTGCTCTGAACGCGCGCAGCGGCCTCAGGCTTTCACTTCGAGCGCGGGGGGCGCCTTGCTGCGCCGTAGGCTCTCCCCCGCGTACAGCGCGAGGGCGAGCCAGATCAGGCTGAAGCCAAGCAAGCGCGCGCGATCGAGCGCTTCCTGGTAGACCATGGCGCCGAGCAGGAACTGCATGGTCGGGGCGATGTACTGCAGGACGCCGAGCAGCGTCATGGGCACGCGCTTGGCCCCCGCGGCGAACAGCAGGAGCGGCAGCGCCGTCACGGCGCCCGAGCTGACCAGCAGCCAGGAGGTTGTGGCGCTGCCGTGGCCGAAGACCCCGGCGTGCTGGACTTCGCGCGTCAGCAGGAAAATCAGGGCGGGCACGCAGACGAATAGGGTTTCGAGGGTGAGGCCTTCAAGCGAGCCCAGCGGCGACGTCTTGCGCAGCAAGCCGTAGAGCGCGAAGGTGAGGGCGAGCGCGAAGGCGGCCCAGGGCAGCGCGCCGTAGACGAGGGTCAAAGCGACGACCCCGCCCGCGGCGATCGCGATGGCGACGCCCTGGAGGGGCCGCAAGCGCTCGTTGAGGCACACCACCCCCAGCCCGACGTTGAGCAGCGGGGTGATGAAGTAGCCCAGGCTGGCCTCGACCACACGCCCCGTGTTCACGGCCCAGATGAAGATGAACCAGTTGGCCATCAAGAGCAGCCCCGAAGCGGCGTAGCGTGCCGCGATGCGCCCGTCGCGCAGCGCGGCGGGAAGCCAGTTCCAGTTGCGTTGCAAGGCCAGCAAGACGACGAGGAAGGCCATGGACCAGACGACCCGGTGGGCCAGGATCTCCAGCGGGGGCACGCTTTGCAGTGCTTTCCAGAAGAGGGGGAACAGCCCCCAAATCAGGTAGGCGCCAGCCGCGTAAAAGCCACCCTTGTTCATTTTTGCCAGGACCCTTTCAGCGGGGGATGGTTCAACGTGCATCCTCGCGCGTGCATCGTGCGTGAGAGATTCGTACCACGTCCGAGGCGACCCTCAAACCAGCATGGCCAGCGCCTTTGCTCAAAAGCTTCTTGCTTCGCTGCACCGAGCTCGCCTGCGCTGCGGCCCCGTGGTGTGATTAAGCTTGAACTAAGATTGCTTGAAGGATCGCAAGATCCGGTCCACGGACGCGATAGCTAGAGTGTTAGGAAGGTGTTATTTCCGAGCAGGAGATGTTGCCATGATCACTCGCGCCAAGTCCTTCGTTGCCCTGATCGCGTTCACGCTGCTCCTGCCGGGGTGCGCCCTGACGCCCGGCATGGGCCTCTCGAAGGACGGCGCCGACGCCTTGGCGGCCAATGGCGCGCAGAGCGAGGCGCGCACCATCAAGACCGAGATCGGCCCCATCACCCTGGGCCTGCTGCCCAACAAGCACAAGGCCTCGGATCTTGCCAGCTTCGAGAGCGAGATGGGCATCCAGTTCTTGCAGATCCAGGGCCAGACCCTGCCTGCCAAGGTGGATCTGCGCTCCTACTTCACGCCGGTCCGTAACCAGGGGGCCCTGGGCTCTTGCGCCGCCTTCGCTACCACCAGCGCCATGGAGGCGACGATCGCGATCAAGGGGCGCAAGGCACCCAAGGCCAGCACCCTTTCGCCGCTCTTCTTCTACTACGCCACCCGCAAGGAGATGCAGGACACCGGGCGCATGGCCAAGGCGACCAAGCGGGACACCGGCTCGTTCATGGACGTGGCCGCCCGGGTCGCCGTGAAGGTCGGCGCGGCCGCCGAGGCGACGACCCCCTACGTGGACGGCAAGGCGGGCCTCGCCTACGACGCGAGCCAGGCCGAGTACGACGAGGCCAAGGCCTACAAGCAGATCAAGATGAGCCGGGTTTCGAGCGTCAAGGGCATGAAGTCGGCGCTCGCGAGCAACCATCCCATCATCTTCGGCGTGCCCCTCTACGACTCGTTCATGACCAAGGCCATGGCGCAGACGGGTGAGATGCCCCTGCCCGGGCGCAGCGAGTCGGTCATCGGCGGTCACGCCATGACGATGGTCGGTTACGACGACGCCAAGCAGGCCTTCCTCGTCCGCAATTCCTGGGGCAAGGACTGGGGCCAGCAGGGCTACTTCTACATGCCCTACGACTTCTTCAAGCCCGCCTACATCGGGACGAGCAGCTACTTCGAGTGCTACGTCTTCGAATAGCGCGCCCCAAGTAAAACAGCAGGCCGGCCCCGATGGGCCGGCCTGCTGTTTTTGGGGGGTTAAACCGCGCTTTCCGTGAGCATGGCCTCGGTCTGCGGGGCGACCTTGGTCTTACGGTTGAGCCAGCCGTAGACGATGGGCACCAGGTAGAGGGTGATGCCCGTCGAGGTGATGAGGCCGCCGATGACCACGCGGGCCATGGGGGACTGCAACTCGCCGCCTTCGCCGAGGCCGAGGGCCATCGGAACCATGGCGAGCACCGTCGTCACGCTGGTCATCAGGACCGGGCGCAGGCGCACCTGGGCCCCCCGGCGCACGGCCTCCGCGAGCGGCACGCCCTCTTTGCGGAGCTGGTCGATGAAGTCGACCATGACGATGCCGTTACTGACGGCGATACCGACCAGCACGATCATCCCGATGTAGGACTGCACGTTGAGCGTGGTGCCCGTCAGCAAGAGGGCGAGCACGACCCCGATCACGCAGGCCGGCACCGAGAAGAAGATGATGAACGGCGAGCGCAGCGACTCGAACTGCGCGACCATCACCAGGAAGACCAGCAAGAGCGCGAGGGCGAGGGCCGTCGTGAGCTCGTTGAAGGACTTCTGCTGCTCCTCGAAGTCACCCGTCACCAAGAGGGCGAAGCCGCTGGGCAGCGAGATCCCGGCGAGGCGCTCGCGGAGCTTGGCGACGGTGCCGCCCAGGTCCTTGCTCTCGATCTCGCCCGTGACGTTGAAGACGCGCTCCTTGTTCTCGCGCTTGATCTGGGTGGGGCCGGTGCCCGCGATCACCTGGACCGCGTCGCGCAGCGCCACCTGCGCGCCCGAGGCGCTGGTGAGCTTGAGGTCGAGGGCGTCATCGAGGGACTTGCGCTGCTCGGGCGCCAGGCGCACCAGGACCGCGTACTCGTCGCCGGCCTCACGGAGCATGGTGGCGTTGCTGCCGAGCATGGCCGATTCCAGGGCGCGGGCGACCTGGGTGGTGGTCACGCCGAGGCTCGCGGCCTTCTGCCGGTCCACGGCGAGCACCGTCTCGGGACGGCCCCCCTGGCGCTCGGCTTGAACGTCCGAGAGACCGGGCGTGCCCGCCATTGCCGCCTCGACCTCCTTGGCCAGACGCTGGGCGGTCTTGAGGTCGTAGCCGCGGATCTGGACGCCCAGCTTGCTGCCGTCGGTCTGCCCCATCTGCATCATGCGGTTGCCGCCCGAGGCGCTCGCGCGGGCCGTCACGCCGGGGATGCCGGAGAGCTTGGGACGCAGGGCAGTGGCGATCGCATCGTTGGAGCGCTGGCGCTCGGCGCGGTCCACCAGCCGGATATTGAGGGTGCCGGTGTTGTTGGCGCTCACACCCCAGCCCCCGCCGCCGATCTCGGACTGGAGGCTGAGGGCCTCGGGCACCTCGCGGCGCACGATGGCCTCGACCTTCTGGAAGGCCGCCTCCAGGGCGTCGAGGGGGGTGCCCTCGGCCATCTCGACCCGGACGCGGACCTCGCCCTCGTCGGAGCTCGGCATGTACTCGGAGCCGATCATGGGGAAGAGGAAGAGGCTCGCGACGCTGACGGCGGCGATGGTCGCCGCGACGCGCTTGCCGCGCGAGAGGGCCCAGTCGAGGCTCTTCGCGTAGCGGCGATCCATGCCGTCCAAAAAGCCGCCGATGCCTTCGTACATGCGGCGCACGGCGGGCTGCTTGGGGGCCTCTTCGTCCTTGAGGAAGCGCGAGCTGAGCATGGGGATGAGGCCCAGCGCCACGATCATCGAGCAGGTCAGGGCGAAGACGACGACCAGGGACAGCTGCTTGAACATGACCCCGGTCATGCCCGTCAGGAAGATGAGCGGCACGAAGACCGCGAGGGTCGTGAAGGTCGAGGCGGCGACCGCCAGAGAGACCTGCTTGGTGCCGTCGAGGGCGGCCTGGAGCGGGTTCTTGCCCATCTCCCGGTGGCGGAAGATGTTCTCGATGACGACGATCGAGTCGTCCAACAGGCGCCCGATGCCGAGCGCCAGGCCCCCCAGCGACATGGTGTTGAGGGTGAAGTTCTGGAAGTACAACAGGGCGAAGGTCGCGATGACCGAGACCGGGATGGCCGTGGCGACGATCAGGGTGCTGCGCAGGTTGCGCAGGAAGAAGAGCAGCACCAGCACCGCGAGCGCCGAGCCGATCACCAGGTCGTTGGCGATGTGGTGGATGGCGCGCGAGATGAAGCGCGAGGAGTCGTTGGTGACGTAGAGGCTCGCGCCGCGCAGGTCGTGGTTGATCGCCTCGATCTCGCGCTTGACGGCTTCTGCCACCTGGACGGTGTTGGATCCGGATTGCTTGCTGATAGCGATGTTGAGGCTCGGCACCCCGTCGATGTAGACGGTGCGCTTCACGTCCTGGAAGGAGTCCTTGACCACGGCCACGTCGCGGACCCGGATCGGGGTGGCGCCGCGGTTGACGATGGGGGTGTCGGCGATGTCCTGGACGTTCTTGAACTCGCCCCTGACGCGCAGGCCGGTCTCGCGCGCCCCCTGGCGGTAGTCGCCCGCCGGCGCGTTGAGGTTCTCGCGGCCCAAAGCCGAGATCACCTGGTCGATGGTCAGCTTGTAGGAGGCGAGCTTGTGCCGGTCGAGCTCCACGTGGATCTGCCGGTCGAGGCCGCCGCGCACGTCCACGGCCGCCACGCCGGGCAGGCGCTCGAGCCGGAACTTGACCTCGTCGTCGGCGAGCTTCTTGAGCGAGGCCGCGGGCATGTCGCCCGCCATCCCGATGAAGAAGACCGGCATGGCGGCCATGTCGAACTTGCGGATGGTGGGCGCGCTGGCGTCGTCGGGCAGCCGGTTGCGGATGCGGTCCAGGCGGGCCCGGACGTCGTCGATGGCCTCTTGCAGGTTGGTGCCCCAGCGGAAGCTCAGGCGCACCTGGCTCTGGCCCTCGGCCGAGGTCGAGGTGACCTCTTCGAGGCCCTGGACGCCCGAGACGGCCTCCTCGATGGGCCGGGTGAGCAGGGTCTCGATCTCTTCGGGGCCGACCCCGGCGTAGGTGGTCGAGACCGAGACGGTGGGGTAGCTGATGTCGGGCATCAGGTCCACCGGCAGCCGCATCAGCGAGAAGAGGCCGATCAGGATCGCGATCAGAAAGCCGACCGCGACCGTGAAGGGCCGGGTGATGGCGAGCTTAGTGAGATTCATTCCGCTTCCCCTTCCCCTCGCGCTTGCCCTGCCACTCGCCGGGCGCGCCGTCGCCAGGGCCGCGGCGCTTGCGCTCGCCCTCGGCGCGGATCGAGGCCCCGTCGCGCAGCAGGTGGTTGCCCATGGTGACGATGGCGGTGCCGAGGGCCGGGCCCTCGACGACCTCGGCGTGGGTCTCGGTCAGGATCCCCGTGCGCACGGGCACGAAGCGGACCTTGTCCCCCTCGGCGACGAAGACCCCGTCCTGGTCCTTCTGCTTGACCAGCGCCTGGATGGGCACGGTGGGCGCCCCCTTGCGCTCCTGGAGGGTGAGGCCGATGCGGGCGAACATGCCGGGGCGCAGGGCACCGGTCGGGTCGTCCAGCGCAAGCTCCACCTGGGCGGTGTGGGTGTCGGTCGAAACCATCGGCGCGACGCGCGAGACCTTGGCCTTGAAGGTGCGATCGGGCCAGGCGTCCACCTGGGCGGTGGCCGGTGAGCCGACCTTGAGGCGCGGCAGCGCGGCCTCGCCCACCTGGACGATCGTCTTGAGGCTGCCGGCGGTGACCAGGCTCAGCACGGTCTGGCTGGGGCCCGCGATGGCGCCGGGTTCGAGCAGGCGCGCGCCCACCACCCCGCTCATGGGGGCGGTGATGACCGCCTGGGAGAGGGCCTCGCGCTTCTCGCGCAGGGCGGCCTCTTGGCGCGAGACCTCGGAGGCGGCGAGCGCCACCGTGGCCTGGGCGCCGTCGGCCTTGGCCTGGGCGTCTTCGTACTCCTGGCGCGAGATGAAGTCCTTGTCGAGCAATTCGCGGGTGCGCTTGGCGATGCGGGCCAGGTTGGCGTGGTCGATCTCGCGCTGGCGCTTGGTGGCGCGGGCGCTCTCGACGGCCGCCCGGGCCTGCTGGACGGAGGCTTGAAGCTCGGCGTCGTCGAGCTTGGCGAGGACCTGGCCCTTTTTGACCGGGTCGCCCATCTGGACCAGCACCTCGGTGAGGCGGCCCGAGACGCGCGGGGCGATCGCGACCTGGCGATCGGCAGCAAGGGTGCCCGTCAGCGCCAGGGTCTCCATGAGGTCACGCGGCCCGACTTTTTCGAGCGAAACGGTGACCGCGCCGCCGGGGCCGCGCTTGCCGCCCATCCCGCCCTTCTTGGCGGGCTCCTTGTCGCCCGAGCAGCCGGCGATCAAGAGGGCGCAGGTGAGGGTCACAAGCAGGGTGCGGTGGTGGCTCATTTCGAAATCCCCGTGAGGCCGGCGGCGCGCAGGAGGTCTGCGGCCGCCAGGTGGTAGTCGGTCTGGGCGCGGACGAAGTCGGTTTCAGCACTCGCCAAAAGGGCCTGGGCGTCGCTCACCTCGATGATCGAGCCGACGCCTGATTGGTAGCGGCCCTCGGCGAGGGCCAGGTTTTCCTGGGCGCTCGAGACCGAGGCCTGGGAAGCGGGCAGGCGATCGCGCGTGCCGGAGAGCGCGAGGTAGGCCTTCTGCACCCCGGTGCGGACCTGGAGGGCCTGGTCGCGCGCGGTGGCCTCGGTGGCGGCGAGCTCGGAGCCAGCGGCGGAGCGCAGACGGTCGGTCGAGAAGCCGTTGAACAGGGGCATGCTGAAGCCGACCCCCGCCGTCCAGTTCTGGCCGGGGGTCATGTCGCGGGCGCGCAGGCCGTAGTTGACGTCCAGGTTGATGTCGGGCAGGTTCGCCTTCTCGGCCGAGCGCAGGGTGGCGTCGGCGCGGTGGAGGCGCACGGCGCTCGTCTGGAGAGCCGGATGCCGCTCGAGGGCCGTCTGTTCGAGGGTCGCAAGGGGCTGGCTCGTCTCGGCGGGTGGCGCCGGGAAGGCGGGCTCGCCCGCGATGAGGCCCTCTTGGCCGACGGCGGCGCTCAGGGTGCGCTGGGCCTGCTCGACGCCGGTGTGAGCGGCGATGAGCTCGGCGCGGGCCTGGGCGAGGGTAGCGGCAGCGCGGGTCGCGTCGATCTTGGAGCGCTTGCCCGCCTTCCAGAAGGCCTCGGCCTGGGCCGAGAGCCGCGAGGCCGAGTCGAGGCGGGTGCGGGCGAGGCGCTCGATCTGCGCGGCGCGCACCCACTGGAGGTAGGCCTGCCGGACCCCGTAGGCGACGTCAACGGCTTGGTTCTGGGCTGCAAGCAGGCTGATGTCGGCGTTGGCGCGGGCGATCGCCACTTCGGAGTCGGTCTTGCCGAAGTCGTAGAGCTGCTGCCGAAGCGAGAGGCCCGCCGTGGAGAGGGCGAAGGGCTGAGCGCTCGTCTGAGCGTTGGAGAGGTTGGTGCTGTACTGCAGGCTGGAGTTGAGGTTGACCTGCGGCAGGTTGGGGGCCTGGGCGGCGCCCACGCGCTCGGCTTGGGCGGCGGCGCTCTGCTGGGCCGCCTGCAGGCTGGGGTGCTGGTCGAGCGCGCGCTGGATGAGCCCGTCGAGCGAGACGGGCGCGGCACTCGCGCTCCAGGCGAGGGCGGACCAGAGGAGAGACGCGGTCAAGAGTTGCTTCATGGCGCTTTCTACCGAAAGGGGGAGCAAATGGAGGGGCCTGGTAGGACTACGGGAAAGAGGGGCGAAAAAGTTTCAACCCGATCGAAAGCGACGTGATCGGGTATGTGATTCTCCTACAGTATTCTCGCAGGGAAACGCAGGGCGTTTCTGATCGCCGTTCGTGTTCCTCTTCTCTACCAGGGAGCGTACCAGTTGAAAGCAGCACACGCCACTCTCGCCCGCTTTGCCCTTGCCATGCTCGCCGCTGGCGCCGCCAGCACCTTCGCGATGCCGGCCGAGGCCTCGGTGCAGGCCCGTGCCGGCCTGGATCAGGGCCTCAACCTGGGCCTCGGCATGACGGGTGCCAGCCTCAATCTCACGGCGGGACCGATCACCGTCGGCGGCGCGGTCACCAGCGCGTCGGTCTACTACGGCAGCGTCGGCACCAGCTTGACCCCAGCGGCTCACCTGGTCTACACGGTGCGCGACACCGGCACGATCGCCTTCGGCCTGCTCGGGGCCTACACCGGGGTACAGACCTACGCTTCCACCCCGGTCGGTGTTGCCCCCGAACCGGTGGTCATCCCGGTGGGCGAGGCGGGGCTTGCGCTCAGCTACCGCTACGATTTCCCGAACTTCTTCGGTCGCAGCCTGCCCATCACCTTCTCGCCCACCGTCACCTTCATGACCGACGACAAGGGGATGGTGAAGTTCGGGCCGCACACGAGCCTGGAGGTCGCCGCTCGGTTCACCCCCGAAGCGGAGCTGACGGTGGGCGGCGGCACGATCGTCGGGGTGCGCTTCAGGCTCTAGGCCACCGGTTCGCGCGCTAGTACCCCAAGGCCACCCCACCGCGACGGGGATCGGCGTAGCCCTCGCGCGTGCCGCTCGGGGTCACGGCAATGGCCTTGACGTCGCCCATCGGCTCTTTCTCGACGTGGACGTGGTGACCCATGGCCGCAAGCGCCGAGAGGGTGCCGGGGAGGAAGCCCCGGGGCTCGAAGTCGATGCGGTCTGGTAGGCCCTGGTGTCGGAAGCGGGGCGCGTTGATGGCCTCCTTGAGGGTCATGCCGTAGTCGAGCACGTTGATCAGCACCTGGAGGATGGTGACGGGGGTGCTCGCCCCGCCAGGGGTCCCGAGGACCAGGAGCAGCCGATCCTTTGGATCGAGGACGATGGTCGGGGTCTTGGAGGTGAGCATGCGCTTGCCCGGTGCGATCGCGTTCGCCTCGCCCTGGACCAGGCCGTAGAAGTTGGGGAGGCCCGGCTGGGTGGTGAAGTTGTCCATCACCCCGTTGAGCAGGACCCCGGTCCCCGGCGCGACGACCCCCGAGCCGAAGGAGTCGTTGAGCGAGTAGGTGTTGCTCACGGCGCAGCCCTCGCGGTCGACGACCACGTAGCTGGTCGTCTGGGGACCCTCCAGGCCGGGCTTCATGGCGTACACGGGAGTCGCGCGCTTGGGATCGATGCTCGCGCGGCGCTCTCTCGCGTACGACGGGGCGAGCAGCTTGTCGAGCGGCACCGTGATGAAGTCGGGGTCGCCGAGGTAGGTGTTGCGATCCACGTAGACGCGCCGCTCCACCTCGGCGAGCAGGTGGATCATCGGGACGGAGTGGAAGCCGAGCTTTCGCGGATCGTCGTCGGCGATCATCTGGAGCGCCCCGAGGAGCATGACGCCCCCCGCGCTCGGAGGCGGCATGCTGATGACGGTATGCCCGCGGTAGCGGGCCTTGAGCGGCGATCTCCACTTGGCTCGGTAGGAAGCGAGGTCCTTTTCGCTCACGATGCCGCCGTGCTGCGCCATGTCGGCGGCGATCGCCTCGGCCACCGGCCCCTTGTAGAAGCCCTCGGGTCCGCGCTCGGCGATCTGGCGCAGCGTCTGGGCGAGGTCCGTTTGCACGAGTCGCTCGCCTGCCACGAGCGGCTTGCCCTTGGGCTGGAAGATCCGCGAGGCTTCGGGGTTTCGACTGAGCAGGGCGGCGCGATCCTGCAGGGAGGCCGCGAGGGCGGGGTCCACCACGAAGCCGTCGCGAGCAAGGGCGATCGCCGGCTGAAGCAGCTCGGGCCAGCGCAGGCGCCCCAGCTGCCGATGGGCTACCCACAACCCCCGGACCGTCCCCGGCGTGCCGACCGCCAGGTGACCGTGTAGGCTAGGCCGCTCGCCCGGGCGCGCCGGTCCCTGGAACATGTCGCGGTGGGCCTCGGCGGGAGCCGTCTCGCGGTAGTCGAGACCCTTGAGGTTGCCCTTGGCGTCGCGGATCAGCATCACGCCGCCGCCGCCGATATTGCCGGCCTCGGGCCAGGTGACCGCCAGGGCGAAGCCGACGGCCACCGTCGCGTCGACGGCGTTGCCGCCGCGCTTGAGCACGTCGAGGCCGATCCGGCTGGCGAGGGGTGAGACCGTGCTGACCATGGCGTGGGCGGCTCGCGTGGGCTCGCCGGTGACGGGATAGGGCCAGTCGCCCGGGATGGGGAGCGCCGCGCCCTGCGCAGTGGAGGCGCCGACGAGGAGCGCCATCGAGACGAGCAAGACGGATCGGCGCATGGCGTCGCTCCTTATGAGGGGGTGCTCTGCTCTTCCCGCTGAGGGCTGCGGGGCAGGTCGAACCAGAAGGTGGTGCCTTGGCCCTGCTGGCTGATCACCCCGATGGTGCCGCCGTGGGCTTCGACCAGGGACTTGCTGATGCTGAGACCGAGCCCGGTGCCCTGCTCGCGCTTGCCCGCTTCGAGCTGGCCGAAGCGCTGGAAGAGCTTGGGGAGGTCCTCGGAGGCGATCCCGATACCGGTGTCCTGGACCTCGCAGTGGATCCGATCGCCTTCGACGCGGGCCCGGACGGTGATGCGCCCTCCGCGGGGGGTGAACTTGAGGGCGTTGGTGATCAGGTTGCTCAGGACCTGGTGGATGCGCTGCGGGTCCATCTCGAGGGTCAGCGGCTCCGGCGAGAGCGCCACCGCGATCTGGACGCCCGCCTCCGAGGCCCTGAGCTTGAGCGCGCTCACGGCCTCGCGAATCTGGCGTCCGAGATCCGAGGGCACCAGGTTGAGCCGGAAGGTGCCCGCGCTGATCCGGGCGTTGTCCAGAAGGTCGTCCACCAGGCGCTCCAACTGGAGGCTGGCGGCCCGGATCTGCTGGACGAACTCCGCTTGCTGGGGCGCGAGGGGGCCGGCGGTCCCTTCTTCCAGGAACTCGCTGTAGCCGAAGATGGTGGTCAAAGGCGCGCGCAGCTCGTGGGAGACCGTGTGGATCAGCTCGTCCTTGAGCCGATCGAGCTTCTTGGCGGCCACGGCCTCGGCGCGGCTTGCTTGCTCTTCGCCTTGGAGCCGGGCGCGCTCCACCTCCAGGTCGTGCTGGAGGGTCACGTCGAGCATGACCCCTCGCAACTGGACGGGGCGTCCGCTCTCGTCGACGAGGACCCGCACGTAGTCGTTGATCCAGACGGTGTGCCCGTCGGCGGCGATCATCCGGTAGAGCAGCCGGTGGTCCTGGCCCAATCGGGTGGTGGAGACGCATCGGCGGACGATCGCCTCGCGGTCCTCCGGGTGGAGGTGGCTTTCCCAGAAGCCGGGCGCGAGCCACTCGGCTTGCGTGTAGCCGAGGATGGCCTCGGCACGCTTGCTGACGAAGGTGAAGGCCATGGTGTCCGGGTTCCCTTCCCAGACGATGCCGTCCACGTCGTCGATGAGCGCATGGAAGCGATCGCGCATGCCTTCGGCATCCTGGTAGAGCCGCGCGTTGTCGAGGGCGACGGCCACGCGCTGGGCGAGGATCTCGGCGACGAGCAGATCCTCCGAGGTGTAGGGGCGATCGCCGTTCGAGCGAAAGAGGCTGATGGCGCCGAACAGGCTGCCTCGCGCGCTCAAGGGTACCGAGATCATGGTGCGGGGCGAGAGGCGCCGCAAGAGGGCGAGATGCGCCTCGCTGAGGGCGACGGTTTCGAGGTAGCTCGGGCCGAGCTCGGGCAGGAAGATCGGCTTGCCCGTGCGCAGCACGTTGGAAATGCCTTCCTCCTTGGAGAGGTTGGGAGGAAAGCGCCTCATCGCCTCGGCAGGCGCTTCGAGCGCGGGGTTGGCGTGCAGCGACACGAGCCGCCGGGGCTCCCCCCCCTCGAAGAGGTCCACCACGCACCAATCGGCCAATAGGGGGATCGCAAGCCGGGCGACGCTCTGCAGGATGCTCTCGACCTCGAGCGAGGAGGCGAGGATCCCGCCGGCATGGACCAGGAACCAGAGCCGATCCAGCGAGACATTCTGCTGCTCGTCCAGGATCGGGGCCTCTAAGTCGTCATGCGGACTCGGCGATGGGACCATGGGCACACCCCCTCCGCAGGATCGTACGGGTCGAGGCTTCGACGAACAAGAGACGAGGGTTTGTTCCGTTTGAGGGGCAGGCATCGCCATGCGGGACGCGGTCGGCAAACGCTATAATCGAGGTCGGCTTTTTCCGGGGAACCAGCGTCGAGAGGAGCGAGGATGGGCTTGCCGCATACCGCGAGGGACCTGAGCCTGGACGAGGCGGTCGGACAGCTCATCTGCCCGACCCTCTTCGGCGCGCAGCTGGGCGATCGCCCCTACCACGCCGAAGCCGTCGCCCTGGAGCTCGAACGCTACGGCTGGGGCGGCTACATCCTCTTTCACGGCAAGGCCGCCGCGACCCGCGAGCGGGTCGCGGCCCTCCAGGCCGTAAGCCGTCTGCCCCTTCTCATCGCCGCCGACATGGAGCACGGGGCAGGGCAGCAGATCGAGGGATTGAGCGCCTTTCCGCCCGCCATGGCCTTCGGGGCCGCGGACGCGCCCGATTTTGCCTACCAGCTCGGCGCCTGGACCGCCCGCGAAGCGCTCTCGGTCGGGGTCAACTGGGTCTTCGCGCCGGTCGCGGACGTGACGAGCAACCCGCTCAACCCGATCATCAGCATCCGCAGCTTCGGGGGCGATCCGACCCGGGTGGCCGAGCTGGTCGCGGCCTTCGTGAAGGGCTGCCAGGCCCACGGGGCCCTCGCCTGCGCCAAGCACTTCCCGGGGCACGGCGACACCGCCACCGACTCGCACACCCGCTTGCCGGCGGTCATCGCTTCGCGCGCGCGGCTCGAAGCGATCGAGTGGCCGCCATTCCGCTCGGCGATCGCAGCCGACGTGGCGTCGGTCATGTCGGCCCACCTGGCCCTGCCGCTTCTTGGGATCGACGCGCCCGCCACCCTCAGCCGCGCGGCGATGACGGGCCTCTTGCGCGAGGAGCTGGACTTCAAGGGGCTCATCGTGAGCGACGCCCTGCTCATGGGGGCCATCACCACTTCCGCTTCGCCGGCCGAGGCCGCCGTCCGGGCGGTGGCGGCCGGCTGCGACGTGCTCCTGATGCCCCCGGACCCTTATGCGGCCCACGCGGGGCTGGTGGCGGCGGTCGAGGGCGGGGTGCTGTCCGAAGCAAGGGTCTACGAGGCCGCTGAGCGCGTGCTGGAAGCCAAGCGTCGCCTCGATCGCTCGGTGTCGGACGCGCCCGAGGGCGAGCCGCAGGAGCTGGCGCGCCAGGTGGCGCGCAGGGCGCTCACGCTCGCCAAGGGGGAGCAGGCAGGGCCGCTTTCGAAGGGGATGCTCGTCGTCGGGGTGGACGACGGGGCCGACCCCTCGCGCCTCGATGCCTGGCATCGTTCCCTCGAAGCCCACGGCCTCGCGCGCCACACCCGCGTCTCGCGTGAGACCACTTCCCAGCAATGGGAGGCCCTCTTGCAGGAGGCGGCCTCGGCGCCCGGCGTCCTGGTCGGGGTCTTCTCGCCCATCCGGGTCAGCAAGGACCGCAGCCTGCTCACCGAGGACCTGCTCGAACCCTTGCGGGCGATCGCGCGCCGGGTCGAGACGACCGTCCTCTCGTTCTCGAGCCCCTTTCTGGTCTCGCAGCTGCCCGAGGCGGCGCGCTGGGTGCTCGCCTTCGGGGCCGAACCCGTTCAGATCGAGGCGGCCATCGATACCTTGAGCCGGGGCCTGCCGCTCGAAGGCCGTTTGCCCGTCACCCTGCCCACCGACGTGCCCCCGTCGCCCGCGCGGGCCGTCGACGAACGCCCCCCGACCGGCCCGGCCTTCGCTTGAGGCCGCCTGAACCGAAGGAACCGTCATGCTTGAAACCCTGCAAGTGAAGACCCACGCCCGCGAGCAACTGATCGACCTGAGCGCCGAGGTGCGCGCGGTGCTCTCGCGATCCGGGGTGCGCGACGGCCTGGTGGTAGTCTTCAGCACCCACACCACGGCGGCGATCACCATCAACGAGAACGCCGACCCGGACGTGCCCCGCGACATGCTCCACTGGCTGAGTCAGAAGATCCCCCAGCACTGGGAGTTCGTCCACGGCGAGGGCAACGCCGACGCCCACCTCAAGACCAGCCTGTTCGGCGTTTCCCAGACGGTGATCGTCCACCAGGGGCGGCTCATGCTGGGGCGCTGGCAGGGGATCTTCCTGGCTGAGTTCGACGGCCCGCGCACGCGTGAAGTGCTCGTCAAGGTCGTGGCTTCAGCGTAGGAGCCGCCTTGGCAAAAGGCGGGCGGCCGGAGTACCCGGCCGCCCGCTTGCATTCTCCTACTTGCCTTACCGGGCGATGGTCCCGGTGCGCATCGCGTACACGCCGCCGTACGGCATGATCGCGCTGTAGGTGTAGGGGGCGTAAAGGCTACCGTAGCCCTGGTAGTAGGGATAGTAGTAGCGACCGCTCCAGTACGCGGCGTAGGGCGCCCAGTGGTTGTTGGTGACGTTGTAGACGTAGGGGTAGTAGGTGATGTACGGCGAGCTCACGCCGGGGGCGATGCTCATGAAGCGATAGTCGAGGTTGGGCGGGGCCACCATGCCGCCGTACCCAGGGCCGCCCATGCCGTACGCATGACCGTTGCCGTAGTCCTGGCCGTACGCATGACCGTTGCCGTAAGCCTGGCCCTCGCCCATGTCGTATGCCTGGCCGTAGCCCATGCCGTTGCCGTAGCCCATCACGCCGCCGCTGACCCGGTATCCGGCGCGGCGCACGTCCGAGAGCAACGGGGCGCGTAGCTGATCCTTGGGCAGCTTCACGAGCATGCGATCAGCCTGTTCATTCGTCAGCTGCTTCGGGAGCGCCTGAATCATGCGCTCGAAGCCCGCCTGGTCCAGACCCTGCACGTGCCGCTCGGCGCTTGCGGTCGGGACGAGCGCTTGTGACGCCCCTGCGGGCGTTCCGCTCGGTGCCGCCTGGCAGCCAGCCGCCGCGGCGGCGCCAGCGAGCGCGAGATACGTCCACACGTTCCTCCGAGTCATCCTTCGCTCCCTTCCGGCCTGGCGGCCGTCATCACCGATCTCCCTGGTGGGTGGCCCCGATGCTAAGGGATGCCTGCGTCGAGGCACAACGAACGCCCCCAGGCTTCCTGGGCGCTCAGGCGTCCACCCGGGATCTCGGTGCCGACGGAGCGCGAGCAAGTCGCGCCGCTTCCTTGTCCAGCAAGATGGCCAGTCTTGACGCAAAGCTTTATCATTCGCTGCTGGATC
This sequence comes from bacterium, assembly GCA_017744355.1. Lineage (NCBI taxonomy): Bacteria > bacterium. The sequence goes on from JAGIBK010000007.1 coordinate 55,346, forward strand.
GTGAGATAATGCTGCTTTCAGCACGTACGAAGGGAGCAACTCACCCATGGAGAACTTCAGTTTCCAGAACCCGGTCCGAATCCACTTCGGCAAGGGCCAGATCGCCCGTCTGGCCGAGGAGATCCCGGCCGGTACCAAGGTCCTCTTGACCTACGGCGGCGGTAGCATCAAGGCCAACGGCGTGTACGACCAGGTCAAGCAAGCGCTTGCGGGCCGCGAGGTTCTGGAATTCGGCGGCATCGAGCCCAACCCGCGGTTCGAGACCCTGATGCCCGCCGTCGAGCTGGTGCGTAAGGAAGGCGTGGAGTTCCTGCTCGCCGTCGGCGGCGGCTCGGTTCTCGACGGCACCAAGTTCATCGCGGCGGCCGTGAACTTCGAGGGCGATCCCTGGGACATCCTGGCCAAGGGCGCGCGCGTCAAGTCGGCGATTCCCCTCGGCGCGGTCCTGACCCTGCCGGCGACCGGCTCCGAGATGAACGGCAACTCGGTCGTCACCAAGTGGGAGACCCGCGACAAACTCGCCTTCTCGAGCAAGCACGTCTACCCTCGCTTCTCGATCCTCGATCCCGAGACGACCTTCTCGCTGCCGCCCCGCCAGGTCGCCAACGGCATCGTGGACGCCTTCGTCCACACCACCGAGCAGTACCTGACTTATCCGGCGGATGCGCCCCTGCAGGATCGCATGGCCGAGGCCATCCTCTCGACCCTGGTCGAGGTCGGCCCCGAGACCCTTGCGAACCCCACCGACTACCAGGCGCGCGCGAGCTTCATGTGGAGCGCCACCATGGCCCTCAACGGGATCATCGGGGTCGGCGTGCCGCAGGACTGGGCCACCCACTCGATCGGCCACGAGCTGACGGCCCTGCACGGTCTCGACCACGGCCAGACGCTCGCGGTGGTGCTGCCCGCCATCATGGAGGTCAAGCGCCAAGAGAAGGCTCAGAAGCTCTTGCAGTACGGCGAGCGCGTCTGGGGCATCCGCGAGGGCGACGACGAAAAGCGCATGGTCGAGGCGATCGCCAAGACCCGCGCCTTCTTCGAGTCGCTGGGGGTTCCCACCCGCCTCGAGGCCTATGGGGTCAGCGCCGAGACGATCCCCACCATCGTCGATCGCATGGAGCGTCGCGGCGACGTGAACCTCGGCGAGCGCGAGGACATCGGGGTCCCGGCCATCCGACAGATCCTGGAGGTCTGCTGCCGCTAGTGGTAAGGTAGAAACCCTGCCAACACAGTTTGAGCAAGAGGGGGGCGCAAGCTCCCCTCTTGGTTTAGAGCCTCATGAGGAACCATGAACGAGCGCATCGTCATTCTAGATTTCGGTAGCCAGTACACCCCGCTCATCGCGCGGCGCATCCGCGAGATGGGCGTCTACGCCACCATCCTGCCCCACGATGCGCCCGTCGAGCGCTTTGCGGGCGACGGCCTCAAGGGGGTCATCCTCTCGGGCGGCCCCGCGAGCGTGCACGAGGCGGGTGCTCCGCGTCCGGCCCCCGGCGTGCTCGCGCTCGACGTGCCGGTGCTCGGCGTCTGCTACGGGATGCAGTTGCTCAACCACCTGGGCGGTGGCGAGGTCGTCTCGCATACCAAGCGCGAGTACGGCCGCACCGCCCTGGAAGTCGCCGGGGAAGCGCGCCTCATGGGAGGCCTGGCAGCCAAGGAGCAAGTCTGGATGAGCCACGGCGATCGGCTCGATCGTCTCGCCGAGGGCTTTACCGTCACGGCCCGCACCGAGGACGGGGTGGTCGCGGCCATCGAGGCGCCCGAGGCCAGGCGCTTCGGGCTGCAGTTCCACCCGGAGGTGACCCACACGCCGAACGGCAAGGCGATCATCCGGAACTTCGTGTTCAACGTCTGCGGCTGCAAGGGCGACTGGTCGGTCGAGGACTACCTGGACGAGGCCGTGCGCGAGGTCCAGGCGACGGTGGGCGATCGCCCCGTCATCGTCCTGGTCTCGGGCGGGGTGGACTCGACGGTGACGGCGGCCCTGCTCGCCAAGGCCCTGCCCAGCGAGCAGATCTTCCCGATCCACATCGACTCGGGCCTGATGCGCGCGGGCGAGAGCGAGCAGGTGGTCGCTTCCCTCAAGGAGATGGGCCTCTCGAACCTGCACTTCGTGGACGCCTCCGAGACCTTCCTCTCGCGCCTCGAAGGGGTGACGGACCCCGAGACCAAGCGCCGGATCATCGGGGACACCTTCATCGAGGTTCAGCAACTAGAGGTGGCGCGCCTCGGCATCGACGAGGCCACGGCCTTCCTCGCCCAAGGCACCCTCTACACCGACCTGATCGAGTCGGGGGCGACCGGGGCGATGACCGCGACCATCAAGACCCACCACAACGTGGGCACCCCCCTGGTCAAGGCCAAGCGCGAAGCCGGCTTGATAGTCGAGCCCTGCAAGGGCATCTTCAAGGATGAGGTGCGCGCGCTCGGCATGCACCTGGGTCTTGCGCGGGAGCTGGTCATGCGCCACCCCTTCCCGGGCCCGGGGCTCGCCATCCGCATCCTGGGCGAGATCACCCCCGAGCGCCTCGAAACCCTGCGCGCGGCTGATCTCATTTACCTGGAGGAGCTGCGCAAGGCCGGGCTCTACGAGGCCATCTGGCAGGCCTTCGCGGTGCTCTTGCCCGTCAACGCGGTGGGGGTCCAGGGCGACGGGCGCACCTACGGGGCGGTCGTGGCCCTGAGGGCGGTGGACTCGGTGGACGGGATGACCGCCGACTACTACCCGGTGCCCTATGAGGTCCTGGGCCGCGCGGCCGCACGCATCGCCAACGAGGTGCGCGGCGTCAACCGGGTGGTCTTCGACGTGACCTCGAAGCCGCCCGCGACCATCGAGTGGGAATAAGGAGAAGCACGCCAATGAATCCGTATGATTGGGCTGAAAAGATGGTCGAGGGCTATACCTTCGACGACGTGATCCTCGTGCCGGGCTATTCCGACTTCCTGCCCGCCGAGGCCGACCTCACGACCCGCATCACCCGCAACGTCACCCTCAAGGTGCCCATCGTCTCGGCGGCCATGGACACCGTCACCGAGTCGCGGATGGCGATCGCCCTCGCTTTCAAGGGCGGGCTGGGCATCGTCCACCGCAACATGACCGTCGAGGCCCAGGTGGCCGAGATCCAGGCGGTCAAGGCCGAGCCGGTCCCGGCTGAGTGCCGCGAGCAGGCTGCCCTGGACGCCCAGGGCCGGCTCTTGGTCGGGGCCGCCATCGGCGCGGGCCAGGGCCTCGAACGCGCCGAGGCCCTCCTGGCCGCCGGGGTGGACGTGCTGTGCATCGACACGGCCCACGGCCACTCGAAGAACGTGGTCGAGACCCTCAAGCAATTGAAGGCCGCTCACCCCGAGGCCCAGGTCATCGCGGGCAACATCGCGACCCCTGAGGCCGCGCGGGACCTCATCGCCGCAGGCGCCGACTCGCTCAAGGTGGGGATCGGGCCCGGCTCGATCTGCACCACCCGCGTGGTGGCGGGGGTGGGGGTGCCCCAGGTAACGGCCATCCGGGCGGTGGCCTCGATCGCGCACGAGGCGGGCGTTCCCATCATCGCCGACGGCGGGATCCGGTACTCGGGGGATCTGACCAAGGCGATCGCGGCGGGCGCCGACGTCGTGATGATGGGCAGCCTCTTTGCACGCAGCCAAGAGAGCCCGGGCACCGAGGTGATCTTCAGCGGGCGCCAGTACAAGGTCTACCGCGGCATGGGCTCCATCGGCGCGCTTCAGAACGAGACCAACGACCGCTACGGCAAGCACGGGGGCGGCACCCTCGTACCCGAGGGGATCGAGGGGATGGTCCCGCTCTCCGGCTCGGTCGAGGACATCCTCTACCAGCTCGTAGGCGGCCTGCGCAAGGGGATGGGGTACTGCGGCCTCAAGAGCATCGAAGCCCTCAAGACCCAGGCGCGCTTCATGCGAGTGTCGGGGGCGTCGGTGCGCGAGGCGCACCCCCACGGCATCACCATCACCAAGGAAGCGCCCAATTACTCGCATCCGGTCAGCTAGGTTGGAATGAGCAGGCCCCCGCGATCACGATCGCGGAGGCCTGTTTTCTTTGGCGCTTCGTCTCGAATTCACGGGCGGCTGGGAGTGCTGTTGACCGCTTTACGCCGATTTGGGCCGCTTCAGTAAGCAGGTCGAGGATGGGGGCCTTCCGGTACCATGGCCGCCGATGCATCCGGGAGGGGCCATGGCAGCGCGCGCGGACCTCGCCACCACCCCCATCGCCGACGAGCTGCTCGAGACGGCGCGGCGGCTTGCGGCTGAGCTGCACCCGCGCCGGAGCGCGCGGAGCTTGGCGCTGGACAGCGCCCTGGACCGGGACTTCGGGCTGGACAGCCTGGATCGCACCGAGCTGCTCTTGCGGATCGAGCGACAGTTTGGCGTGCGCCTGCCCGAGGGGGCCCTCTTCGCAGCCGAGACACCGCGAGACCTGGTGCAGGCCGTCCTGAGCGCGGCAGGCGAGCATCTGGCCATGCCTGAGGCCCCCGTCCTTCCGACAGGAGGCGAGCGCGTGGGCCTTCCCGAGCGGGCCGTGAGCCTGCTCGACGTGCTGGGGTGGCACGTGGAGGCCCATCCGGAGCGCCAGCACCTGGTCTTCTACGAGTCGACCGAGGAGCCGCTCACCTACGCGGATCTCTTGCGGGGGGCCTCGTCGCTCGCACTCGGGCTCAAGGAGCGGGGCCTTGCTGCGGGCCAGGCGGTCGCCCTCATGCTGCCGACCGGGCGGGCGTACTTCCACAGCTTCATGGGGATCCTGCTCGCGGGCGGGGTGCCCGTGCCCATCTACCCGCCCTTCCGGCCGTCGCAGCTCGAAGACCACCTGAGGCGCCAGGCCGGGATCCTCGACAATTCGCGCGCGGCCTTTTTGCTGGCGACCCCCGAGGTCATGCCCCTCGCGCGCCTCCTGAAGGGCCTCGTGCCGGAGCTGAAGGAAGTGACGACGCCGGAGCAGCTCTCGGCCTGGGGCGGGATCGCCCTGCCCCTGTTCACGCGCGGGGACGACCTGGCGCTCTTGCAGTACACCTCGGGCAGCACGGGGCAGCCCAAGGGGGTCATGCTGACCCATTCCAACCTGCTTGCGAACATCCGGGCCATGGGCCGGGCCTTGCCGGTCACCCCCGAGGACGTGTTCGTCAGCTGGCTGCCCCTGTACCACGACATGGGTCTGATCGGGGCCTGGCTCGGCAGCCTCTACTTCGCCATGCCGCTGGTCCTCATGTCCCCTTTGGCCTTCATGGCGCGCCCCGAGCGCTGGCTGCGCGCCATCCACCGCTACCGCGGGACCCTCTCGGCGGCGCCGAACTTCGCCTATGAGCTCTGCGCGCGGAAGCTTTCGGACGAGATGCTCGAAGGGCTCGAGCTGGGTTCCTGGCGCAGGGCCCTCAACGGCGCCGAGCCCGTCAGTGCGGACACCCTCGCGCGCTTTGGCGCGCGCTTTGCTCCTTACGGCTTCAGGCGCGAGGCCATGGCACCCGTGTACGGGCTTGCCGAGGCGTCGGTGGGGCTCACCTTCCCGCCACCGGGCCGGGGGCCCGTCGTCGACCGGATCCAGCGCGAGGCCCTGCTGCGCGACGGCCTTGCGCTACCGGCCCGCGAGGACGACGGGGGCGCCTTGCGCGTCGTGGGCTGCGGCCTGCCGCTTGTCGGCCACCAGGTCCGCATCGTGGATGCGAAGGGTCGCGAGCTGGGCGATCGCGAGGTGGGGCGCCTGGAGTTCAAGGGCCCTTCGGCCACCGCGGGCTACTTCCGCAATCCCGAGCAGACCGCGCGGCTCTTCCGGGGCGGGTGGCTGGATTCAGGAGATCTCGCTTACACGGTCCTCGGCGAGGTGTTCCTCACGAGCCGGGTCAAAGACCTCATCATCCGGGGCGGGCGCAACATTCCGCCTTACGAGCTCGAAGCGGCGATCGGCGAGATCGAGGGCATCCGCAAGGGCGGCGTGGCGGTCTTCGGAAGCCCCGATCCACAGTCGGGGACCGAGCGGCTGGTGGTCGTGGCTGAGGTGCGCCCGCCGCGAACCGAGCCCGAGGCGGCCCTCAGGGCCCGGATCGTCGAGCGGAGCGTCGAATTGCTCGCGTTGCCCCCGGACGACGTGGTCCTCGTGCCCCCGCACGCGGTGCCCAAGACGTCGAGCGGCAAGATCCGCCGCGCGGCCTGCCGCGAACGCTACGAGCGCGGCACGCTGCTAGCCGGCACGCAAGCGCCATGGCGCCAGTGGCTGCGCCTTGAGGCGGCGGGCCTCGGGCCACGCCTCAAGGGCACGGCACAGCGCCTCGGCGCTGGCCTCTACGGTCTCTACGCCTGGGGCCTGTTCGTCGTCTTCGCGGCGCTGACCTGGCCCTTGATGGCCCTGGTGCCCGCGATCAGCCGGCGCGCGCTGCGCGTGGCGGCGCGCGGGCTGTTGCGCCTCGCGGGGATGCCGATCGAGGTCCGAGGTCTCGAGCACCTGCGAGGCTGCGGGCCCTGCGTGCTGGTCATGAACCACGCGAGCTACCTGGATGGCCTCGCCCTTGAAGCGTGCTTGCCGATTGCGCCGCGCTACGTGGCCCATGCGCGTTTTCGCGCGCGCTTTTTCCCCCGGATCTTCCTGACGCGCATGGGGGCGATCTTCGTCGCGCCCAAGGGCCAGGCTCGGGGCCTCGAAGAGCAGGACGAGGCGCTGGCCGCCTTGCGCCGTGGCGAGCCGGTGGCCTTCTTCCCGGAGGGGACCTTCGTTCGGGCACCGGGCCTGCTGCCGTTTCGGATGGGGGCCTTCACGGTGGCGGCCGAAGCGGGGGCCCCGGTGGTGCCGATCGCCATCCGGGGCACGCGCCAGATCCTGCGCGCCCACGCGCGCTGGCCCAGGCGCGGGGCCATCCGCGTGGAGGTCGGAGCACCGATTCGACCGGCGGGCAGTGACTGGGCGGCGGCGCTTTCGTTGCGAGAGGCCGCCTATGCCGCGATCCGCGAGGCGAGCGGCGAGCCCCCCTTGGCAGGGCCGCGCCCGTGAGGCGCTTCTTGCTATGCTGCGGGGCGCTCCTGCTCTTGCAAGGCTGCCTGCCGAGCCGCGAGGCACTCTGGGTCCTGAAAGACGTCGCTGCGGGTGAGCAGCCGAGCACGCTCAAGGCACGTACCCCGACCCCTACCCGGACGCTGGTGCGCTACGCGATCGCAGGCCGGCGCCACGAGGGGGACCTCTACCTGAGCGACGGGGAGCCGCGGGCCGGGATCGTGCTGGTGCCCGGCGCGGCGCGGGAGGGCAAGGACGATGCGCGTCTGGTGGCCTTCGCCAACACTCTTGCTCGGGCGCGCTTCGCGGTCCTGGTGCCCGAGATTCAAAGCCTGCGCGCGCTCAAGATCCGGCCGGGCAACATCCAGGACGTGACGGACGCCTTCGCCTACCTGGTCTCGTGCCCCGAACTCGCCCCAGGGGGCAAGGCGGGGATCGGGGCCTTCAGCTACGCGGTGGGCCCGGCCTTGCTCGCGGCCCTCTCGCCCGCGATCCGGCACCAGGTCCGCTTCGTGCTCGGGGTCGGGGGTTACTACGACGCGACGCGCGTGGTCACCTACTTCACGACGGGCTTCTTCCGAGACGAGAAGGGGGCCTGGCGCCACCAGCGCCCCAACCCCTACGGCACCTGGGTCTTCGTCCTGAGTAACGTGGATCTCCTCGCCGATCCGGGCGATCGCGAGGCCCTCAGCGCCATGGCCGCGCGCAGGCTCGCCGATCCCACAGCCCCCATTGAGGATTTAGCGCGCCACCTCAAGCCCGAAGGCCGCGCCCTCTACGACCTGCTCGTCAACGCCGATCCCGAGCGGGTGCCGGGGCTCCTGGCAAGGCTCCCGAAGCCGATCCGCGACGACATGGCCGCCCTCGACCTCTCAAAACAGGACCTGTGCGCCCTCGAAGCCCGGGTCAATCTCTTGCACGGCAAGAGTGATGCGGTCATCCCCTACACCGAGAGCCTGGCCCTGGCTGCTGCCCTGCCCCCGGGCCGCGTGCGCGTCACGGTTGTGGGGGACTTGGGCCACGTAGAGCTCAAGGGCCTGGGCTTGCTGGATGCCTGGCAGCTCTGGCTCGCCGTGGACGCTTTGCTCGCTGAACGCCAGCCCTGAGGCTGATTTCTTTACCGTTTCTTAGCGAAAGTATTGCCTGGATTTTGAGATAATGGATCCAGCCCCCGCCTTCGTTCCACAAAGGAGCATGTCGCATGCAACGCAACCGCTTCCTCTGGGCCGCGCTTCTCGCGATGACCCTCTCCGGCTGCGGCCTCGGCCCGCTCGGACTGATGGGGGACGCAGGCGGCACGGTGACCGCGCAGGGCGCGGATCTCGCCCCTGCGGGCAAGTTCACGCTCGCGACCTACAACGTCGAGAACCTCTTCGACGGCTCCAACACCGTCATCAACCCCAAGACCAGCCCGGCCAAGAGCCACGAAAGCAAGCAGTCTCTCGCCAACGCCATGCGCGAGCTGAACGCGGACGTGGTGGGCCTGGTCGAGGTGGAGTCCAAGGCGACCCTGCGCAACTTCCGCGACGCCTACCTGGCGGATATGGGCTACAAGCACATCGCCCTGGTCGAGGGCAACGATCCGCGCGGCATCGACGTGGCGGTCCTCAGCCGCTTCCCGATCACCCACGTCAAGTCCCACAAGAATACCCAGTTCGGCGTGCCCGGCGCTCCCGCCCCGCAGCAGCTGAGCCGCGACTTGTTGCAGGTGCAGATCACCCCCGGCAAGGGCTATGCCTTCACGGTCTTCATGACCCACCTCAAGGCCCATGCGGGCGGCGCCCAGGCCGATGCCAAGCGCAAGGCCGAGGCCATGGAGATCCGCCGCATCCTGCGCGACTTCGAGGATCAGAACCCCCGCGCCAACTACGCCGTGATGGGCGACTTCAACGACCAGCCCAACACCGAGACCCTCAAGGTCTTCCTCGATGGCCGCGATCGCGACCCCAAGCTCTACGACGCCCTCTCGGAGCTCGGCGCCTCGGCCTTCACCTATCACCCGATCAAGTACCGCGGGCGCATCGACTACATCCTGCTGTCGCAGGGCATCAAGCAGGAGTACGTCGCCAACTCGGCCGCCATCTTGGACACCCCCGATGCTCAGAAGGCCTCGGACCACCTGCCCGCCAAGGTCACCATCGACGCCACGCGCGATCGCTAACACGAACAACGCGCAAGGGCCGCTCCAGAAGGGGTGGCCCTTGACGCATGAGGCCCGGAGTCAGCGACTCCGGGCCTCGCGCTTCAAGGGGCGGTGCCCTTAGTAGCTCATCCCCGTTCCGCTCGGCATGCCTGCTTGCTGGCCATGCTCGCGCTTACCCATCTCAGGCTTCTTGCCGTGCTCTTTGTCTTTGCCCTCGTGCTTCTTGTCCTTGTCCTTGCCCTCGTGCATCTTGTCCTTATCGCCGTGCATCTTGGCTTTGTCCTTCTCGCCCATCTCAGCCTTGGCGTGCTGCTGGGCGGGGGGGCACGGCTGAGGGCAGGGTGGCTGAGCGTGCTCCTTTTTCTCTTCTTTCTTCTCTTCTCGTTTCTCTTCTTTTTTGGCCTTGTCCTTCGCTTTATCCCGCTCGCCGCTCATGGTGGCTTGCTGAGCGCTCGCGCTCTGGTTGTGAAGGGCAGTACCCGCGTTCCAGGGAGCCATGGTCGGGCTGCTCGTCGAGCAGCCTGCGAGCAACGTCAGCGTCATCACCCCTGCGCTCCAGATCTGCACGCTGAAAAGCTTGGGCATGAGAAGACCTCCAAAGATAAAAGGGGGAGCTGGGCGGCATCCGAGGGCGGTCTCGGAGGATCGCTCGCCATCGGTGCCCACGCAGGGGAGTATGCACATCTCATCCGAGCGGGACAACGCCCCACGGAGAGTTCTGACGACCTCCATGGCGCTCGCTGAGGGGCATGGAGCGATTCTGAACGGGCAGCAATAGGCCACGCCTGCGAGGGGCAGGCGTGGCCTATTGCTGGCAACCTTGGTCGGCGCTTGATGTCCCGGCGCTAGTAGTGCCCCTCTTCGGGGGAGACCTTGCCCCGGAAGAGGCGGTAGATGAAGACGAAGTAGATCGCGGCGAGCACCATCCCGATGCTCCACCACACGAGGCCCACGGTCATGCCGTAAAGCGAGGTGGCGGCGTTGTGGATGGTGAGGTCATGGGCGGGGTTGACCGCGGGCAGCACCCGAGGGTAGAGGGCAAAGGCGCTGCTCACCATCATCCCGGCCATGTAGGCCCCTGATGCGATCAGCGCCCCCCGCTCGTGGTGCCTCAACAGACAGACGAGTACCCCGACGAGCCCCCCGATGGCGATCAAGGGAAAGATCGCCCCCCACGGCGCGCGCCCGAAGTTCGCCCACATGACGGGCCGCAGCCAGAAGGTCGAAACCGTGACCGGGATGGTGAGGGCGACGGTCGCCGCCCAGCCGGCCAGGGCCATTCGCCGGGCGCGCGCGTTGAGCGCCCCTTCGGTCTTGAGCACCAGGTAGTTGGCCCCGTGGGTGACCAGGACCGCAAGGGCCAAAAGCCCCACCAGCACGGTGTACCAGTCCAAGATGCCCGGGTTGGGGTTGGTGGGATCGAAGTTGGTCCAGAGGGCCTCGAAGAAGAAGCCGCTCGCGTCGAGGGGCACCCCGCGGATCACGTTGCCGGCCGCCGCCCCGAAGAAGATCGCAAGCAGCGCGCTCGAGACGAAGAAGCCCGCGTCCCAGAAGGTCGCCCACATGGGGTGCTTGAGGTGCGATCGCAGCTCGATCGAGACCCCGCGCATCATCAAGAGCCACAGCACGATCATCAAAGGCAGGTAGAAGCCGCTGAAGCTCGAGGCGTAAAGGACGGGGAAGGCGAAGAACAGGGTGCCGCCCGCCGCGATGAGCCAGACCTCGTTGCCGTCCCAGACCGGTCCGATGGCCTTGAGGACCATGCGACGCTCGGCGTCGGTCTTGGCGACGAAGACGTGGACGGCCCCCGCCCCCAGGTCGAAGCCGTCCAGGAGCACGTACATGACGAGCATGAAGAGGACCAGGACGAACCAGAGCGTGGTCATGGCGCTCCTTTCAGCCGCTCACGCCGAGCGCCGCCTCGGGGCCGCTGGGCCCGACCTCGGGACCGTGGGCGATCTCGCGCAGCACCAAGAGCACGAAGAGCATGCCGAACACGGCGTACATGCCGGCGAAGCCCAGGAGGGTGAACCAGATGTTGCCGCTCGAGACGGTGGGCGAGGCCCCGTCCACCGTCCGAAGCAGGCCGTAGACGAGCCAGGGCTGTCGGCCCAGCTCGGCGGTCATCCAGCCGGCGGAGTTCGCGATGTAGGGGAAGGGGACCATCAGCATGAGGCACCACAGCAGCCAGCGGGCCTGGTACAGCCGGCGCCGCCAGAGCATCAAGACGGAGAGCCCCATCACGGCGATCATGATCGTGCCCAGCCCCACCATGATGTGGTAGCTGTAGTACAAGAGCGGGACCGAGCTGGGCCATTCGTCGCGGGGAAAGGCGTCCAGGCCCTTGATCTCGGCGCTCCAGCTGCGGTAGGTGAGGAAGCTCAGGGCCCTGGGGACGACGAAGGGGTTGTCCAGCTTGAGGGCCTGCATGTCGGGCTGGCCGAGGATCGCGATGCCCGCCCCCTGCTCGGTCTGGAACAGCCCCTCCATGGCGGCGAGCTTGATGGGTTGCCTATGCGTCACCTGCACGCCCGACCAGTCCCCGCTCGGGTAGAGCTGGAAGAGAGAGGCGATGAGCCCTGTGAGCACGCCGACCTTCACGAAGCGGCGGCCGTACTCCTCGTGCTGGTGCGAGAGCAGGTAGAAGGCCCCCACCCCGCTCATGACGCAGGCGGCGGTCAACACCGCGCCCCCGATGGCGTGCATGTACTGGGCGAGGATCCAGGGGTTCAGGAGCACGGCCCAGTAATCCACCAGCTCGACCGTGCCGTCCGGGGTCATCTTGTAGCCGACCGGGTGCTGCATCCAGGCGTTGGTCGCGATGATAAAGTAGCCCGAGGCCCAGGTCCCCAGCCAGACCATGAAGGCAGAGAACCAGTGGAGCCGTTGCCCGAAGCGGCGCTCGCCGAACAGGAAGAGGCCCAAGAAGGCCGACTCGAGGAAGAAGGCGAAGGCCCCCTCCATCGCGAGGGTCTGGGCGATGATCCCGCCGGCGAAGACCGAGAACTTGGCCCAGTTGGTGCCGAACTGGAACTCCATCGGGATGCCGGTGACGACCCCCATGACGAAGTTGATGGCGAAGATCTTGGCCCAGAACCGGGCGCTGCGGTTCCAGCGATCGTCCTGGGTGCGCAAGTAGAGGCTCTTGAGGATCAAGATCAGCAGGGCCAGGCCCATGGTGAGCTGCGGGTAGAGGTAGTGGTACAGGATGGTGAAGCCGAATTGCCATCGGGCCACGAGCGTCGGGTCGTCCATGGGCGATCCTCCTCCCTCCACCATAGGGGGCTGGTGGAGCGATCGCTTGCTTGTTTGCTCGAATCTTCTTGGGTCTTTTGCCCTTCACTCTCGCACGGCGGGTTCGTGGGCTTCCCCCAGCCTGATCTCGCGCTCCAGAAAGTAGTTGAGGGCGGTTCGGAGGGTGGCGAGGGCCGCCAGCTGCCCGATGTCGTTCCATGTGGGGGCCGCGGCCGTGCGAAGGATGTCCGCGCCGAGCAGGAATTCGAGGCCCAGCGCGAGCCAGCGCCCGAAATCCAGGCGGATTTGCTCGGGGGTGGGGCGGGTGGCGTGCGGCACGAGTAGGCGCGCGAGTCCGAGCCCGATCGCTTTGAGCGCCGCCAGCGAGATGATGAGGGCGGCGAACAGCTCGATGCCGACGGCGAGGCGATCGGTCCAGAGTTGGAAGAGGTTCTGCATCCCGGCCTCCTGCATTCTCGACCCCAGTGAAGCAAAGCACCGGCTGAAAGCAAATGGCCAAGCTTATTTTCGAGGGATGGCGGATCGGTAGTTCCCCCCCTCGACGCTCGGATGCTTGGGGCGTATCATGGCAGCATGACGACTCGGTTCGTGCGGATCATGATGGTGCTCGTCGTGCTGCTCCTGATGGGGGCGGCGCGCTTGCCGAGCCCATGTGTGGGGGATGGCGAGGGCCATCCCTGCACCATCGAGTCCTGCGTCTGCGACGCCAGCTGCTCGTGCAAGTTCGCCTGCGAGGCCGCTGCCGAGCCTAGGGGCCACGCCACGTGCCACATGGGGGCAGCCATGCCCGCCGAGCACGACGCGGACGTGGCCCACTCCACCATGCCCAAGCTGCCGCCGCCCACCCTGCTGTCGGCCGGCGTGGCCTTCAGGCCCCTGCTGCCCGAGGCGCACCGCCCGCTCTCGGACGTGCGGGCTGACTATCTTCCTCCCTTCCTTTCGATCGCTTCGCCCCCTCCGCGGATCACGGGCTGATTCCCTTCGCCCATCGGAGCTTGCGACCCCCCTCGTTTTGGCCGCTGACGGCGCTTTGAGCGCCTGCGACCGTAACGGGCGTTTGGTCGATGCTCCAACGTGATTCTGAAAGGAGAGAGTGGCCATGGCCATTCGTTCCCCCTTCGCCCTGGCTGCGATCGCAGCGACGGCGATCCTCGGGGTGCAGCCCGCTGCCTTGGCGTGCGGCACCTGCGGTTGCGGCCTGCCCGGCAGCAACGCCGAAGTGACGAGCTTCGCGAACGGCGTGACCCTGTTCGACACCGGCAACGCGGGCAAGTTCCTGATCCAGACGACCTTGAGCTTCCGGGACATCACCGGCAACTTCAACGATCGTGGGGTCTGGTCCGAGAAGCCGGTCGGCAGCAGCCTGACCACGGTGCAAGGCAACCTGGGCATCACCTACTACCCCACCGACAGCTGGACCCTCGGCGTGCAGCTGCCCCTGGCCTCGAGCCGCCTCTACGGCGCGCAGTGGGGCCCCTACGGCTCGGTCTCCTCGGCCTTCTTCGACGACGAAGACAACCCGATCGGAGAGCGAACCGGCGGCGGGCTCGGCGACGTCTCGCTGCAGGGATCCTACTTGGCCTTCGCGGGCGACGATTTCTTGCCGTCGCTCGCGCTCTGGGCCGGGGCGATCCTGCCCACGGGCAACGCCGCAGGCGACCCGGCGGCTTTTACCGGCAGCGGGGTGGCGAGTGGTCAGCTCGGGCTGAGCGCCCTCAAGGCGTACGGCCCGCTCGAACTCTCGGCCAGCGTCGGCTACCAGCGTCCCCTCACCACGCCGAGCGTCGTCTCGTCGGCCTTCTACGTGGGGAACTCGGGCCTCGGTCAGCTGCAGGCCAACCTGGATCTGCCCGCCGGCCTCCGGCTCGGGCTCGGAGTCTCGGCGTTTCGGGGCTTCATTTCGGGGGAGAACGTCGCTCCCTCCGCGGAATCACTGGGAAAACTCAAGGTCACTCCTAGCGTCGAATGGCGATTCTTGCCCAACCAGGGCCTGAGGGTCGCCTATGGTGCCGATCCGAGCCTCGGCCCGTGGCTCAACGCCATGACGGATCGCACCTTCTACGCCAGCTACTTCTGTTTCCTTTGAGTCGCGGCGCACGACACGCCGCGGCCTCCCATTCGAAAGGTAGAATCCGCATGCAATCTCGCAACAACGTCCTTCTCGCGCTCGGCCTCGCGAGTGCCCTCTCGTTCGCGCTGGTCGGCTGCCCGGGCCCCGGCGCCACCCCTGACCAGCAGAGTCAGGGTAATTCGGAGGCCGTGAAGGCCTTCGACCACAAGAAGACCGTCTCGGTGCCCGTCGGCCCTCACGGCATGGCCTTTGCGGGCGGCCGCATCGTCAACGCGAGCCCCAACGGCTTCAAGATCGCCGTCATCGACCCTGACCAGGAGAGCGTCGTCAAGGAGCTCGACTTCTCGGGCGAGACCCCGCAGGGCAAGCCCAGCTACACCAAGGCGAGCCACGACGCTGCCTACGCCTTCAACCTGGACGGCGGGGCCAAGGCCCTGCGCGTCATCAAGGGGGCGACCGGCGAGCAGGTCAAGAAGATCGCTCTCGACGGCGCGACTCCCGGCTCCAAGTGCGTCTGGGAGGACGACACGACCCTCATCGTGCCCCTCAAGGACGCGGCCAGCAAGCAGAACATCGCGCGCATCAAGTGGACGGGCGGCTTCGAGGCCGATCCGACCGTCGATCGCCTCACGGTGAACTCGGACACCGCCACCGACAGCGTGGGCGGCTTCGCGGCGGTCGGCGCCGGCTTCATCGCGGCTCCCAATGCCGCCGACAACTCGGTCTCGTTCATCAAGATCGGCAATCCCGAGGTGACGACCATCAAGCAGGGCCTCGGCCCCAGCGCCATCGACATCTCGACCTACGGCGGCAAGGCCACCCTGCTCTTCGGCAACAAGATCTCGAACACTGTCGTGCTCTACGACCTGAACGAGAAGAAGGTCGTCACGGAGCTCTCGGTGGGCAAGGAGCCCACCGACATGGCCCTGCGCGCCGACGGCCGCTACGCCTACGTCACCTGCAAGGGATCCGAGGAGGTCGCCATCATCGACCTGGGGGAGAAGAAGGCGACCATGGTCAAGGTCGGCCGCAAGCTCCTCGATGCGGCGAGCACCGCGAACGCGGGGCCGGTCCACATCTACGCCGTCACGGCCCCTGCGGCTGCTAGCCAGTACCGCACCGCCCACGAGGGCCACGACCACGACGCTGATAAGCAGCAGATCTGGGTCGGCGGCGACGGGGACGGCAGCGTGACGGTGCTGGACGCCGAGACCCAGAAGGTGATCGGCGTGGTCCGGGTCGGGAACGGCCACCACAAGATGGCCTTCACCGCGACCAAGGCCTTCGTCTCGAACATCACCGACAACACGGTGTCGATCATCGACCGGGCGCTCGTCAAGTAAGACGGGCATCGGGAAGGCGGTGGGCTTCGGGCTCGCCGCCTTCTTTTTTTGTCGCGCACGACGGGGTAACCATTGGAGCTTCCTGGGGCCGGCGCGTGCCGAGCGCGTGCAGCAGCATCCCCACCACGATGAGCGCAAGGCCGCCGAGTGCTCCGCCTGCGGGCAGCGGCTTCGAGAGGATCAAGCCCTCGCCGAGGGTGGCGAAGACCACTTCGCCCGCCTGCGTCGCCTCTACCGCCGCCAGTTTCGCCGGGGAGTCCTGAACCGCGTTGGTCGCCGCGAAGAAGAATATCGTGGCGATGACCCCCGAGCAGATGGCCACCAGTGCGCTTTGAAAGAGCTGGTCGGAAGTCGGCAGGCGGCCCGAGGAGGCCCGCCACAGGGCGAGGGCGATCCAGAAGGGCAGGCTCGCGAGCGTCATGGCGAGCGTCCGCTGAACGGCGTCCAGCCGAGACTGACAGAACCGCATCATGCGTCGGTTGCCAAGGGGGAAGGCGAACGCGGCGATGACCACGGGGAGCACGCCGCCCGCGAGATCCTGAGCCGTGAGGTGGCGGGCCTCGTTCCCCTGCAACAGGACGACGCCAAGCAGGATCAGGCCGGAAAAAAACCAGGTGCGAAGCGGAATGGGCGCGGGGTGCTCGCCGGGCTCGCGGAGGAAGGGGGCCAGGATCATCCCGGCCAGGATCGTCAGCTGCCAGGTACCGGCCACGAGCCAGGAGGGCCCCGAGGCTGCCGCGTAGCAGAGCGGCGCGAAGCAGAGCCCGAAGCCCACCGTGCTCCAGCCGAGCCACTGCATGGGATGCCGAGCCAGTTCGCGCAGGACCGGCACCAGCTTGCCCTGCCAGGCGACGAGCGCGAGCAGGATCGGCACCGTCCAGAAGATTCTGAGCGAGCCGCTCCAGCCCCAGTCGCCGCCATTCAGCTGCATCAGCCGGTTCAGGATGAAGGTGGACGCGAAGAAGAACGAGGCCCCCACCCCCAGCGATATGGCACGCATGAAGCCTCCTCTCTGCCTGAAACATCTTCTGCCCGGAATGGCGATCGCCCCTTCGCACGCTACCCTCGCCATCGAAGGCCCGGCATCGTACAATTTGCTCGGCGATCACAATCGAGCTGCTGCGAGTGTAAGCCAGTGAGGGCGCGCCTTCCGCCACAAAGCGGACGCGTTGATTGCAGTTTTCGGACATGAAGGAGGGCGCGGATGAGGCCGAGGGCGTTCGTGGCCGGGGCACCGATCGCGGTTGCCGATCGGCGCATTGGGCCCTTTCTGGTGAGTCTCGAGCGCTACCGGGGCTTCTTCGCCGAGGCCCATACCCACGACGAGTGGCAGATCCAGGTGCCCGTCGCAGGGCGCATCCACGTGACGCTCGCCAATGAGCGCCATCTTGCCGGTCCCGAGAGCGTGATCCTGATGCCGCCGAACGTCGCGCACGCGGCCCTGTATCTGGACGGTGAGCTTGATCTGCTTGTCGTCATGGCCCCTCCGGACTGGGGGGCTCAGCTGGCGGCTGCTTTGGGTGGGGCGGGGCCCCGGATGACCGGGGCGCGGGTGATCAGCGAGCCTTTCATCTGGCCGCTGGCCGCGCGGATGGCCTCGGAGCTTCGCGAGCCTCGGCTCGGCAGCGACCGGGTTCTGGCGGCGGCGATCGAACTGCTCGGCGTCGCGCTCGTCAGGGCTTACGAGCGCGAGCCCGTGCCTGCGCAGGGCGTCGACTTCGAGATCTCGCGGGCGATCGAGATGATCCTCAAGGAGTACGCGCAGGACCTCACCATCGAGGAGCTGGCCCAGCAGGCCGGCATGACCCCTCGGCACTTCGATCGGCGCTTCAAGGCCGCGACGGGCGTCACGCCGAAGCGCTTCCTCATCGATGTGCGCCTGAGGGCCGCCCGAGAGCTGCTCGAGACGACGAGTCTACCGGTCACCCGCATCGCGCTCGACGTGGGCTTCAGGCAGCCGTCTCATTTCATCCGGACCTTTCACCAGGCCATCGGTCAGCCGCCGGCGGCCTACCGACGTCAATTTCAGGCGCTTGTCGGGTCTTGAGGTTCAAAAGGCGGAAGCCCTGACCGCGATAGCGATCAGGGCTTCCGGGGCGGTTACTTCATGTCCTCGGGGGCGTCGATCCAGGTCCTGAGGGCCTTGAGCCAGGGCTTGAAGCCGTACTTGCGTGCCTCGGCGAAGGCGGTGCGGGCGTCCCAGCCCTGGACCTCTTGGCGGTACTTGGCGACGACCGCGCCGGTGCGGTCGGCTCCCCACTTGCAGTGGACGTAGACGTCCTTGTCCTGCATGGCCTGCTTGATGGTCGTCCACTGCTCGGGCTTGGGGGCCACGTCGGTCATGTAGCTCTTGATGACCTTGACGCCGAGCTCCTCGCCCCAGGCGAACTCGTTGTCGCCCTCGGGGCCGAGCGAGTCCTTGGCGAGGCAGACGACGGTCTTGACCCCGTAGGTGTCGCGCAGCATCTTGAGCTGCTCCTTGGACTCGATCTTGCCGCCGCGGTAGAAGCCGTCCTCGACGGTCCGGAAGTTGCGCGGGTGCTTGATCGTCGCCTCGGTGGCGGTCGTCGGGGCGGCGATCGCCGCGCTGGGGGCGCTCACGGCCGTGACGCCGAGCAGGGCGGCTGCGATGAACCAGCGGAATGGGCGCATGGGATCCTCCTGGGTCAAGAAGGGACGCTGAACCATTCTACCTGGAGTCGCTGAAAGCGGCTACCGACGCCTATCCTAGGCCATCGAGGCGACTAGATCCGCGCGGCTGACGATGCCCACGAGCTGGCCCGAGCCGTCCACGACGGGCAGGCGGTTGATCTGGCGATCGACCATGAGGCTCGCGGCCTCGGACACGTCGGCGTCGGGCGAGATGGTCACGGCGGGGGTGGTCATCACGTCGCCCACGTGGGAGCCCACGGTCTTGATGATCTCCTCGCGCAGGTGCTCGGGGGTCTCGAGGGGGATGACCATGTCGAAGAGGGCGAGGAAGGGAGGCGGCTTGAGGGGGCGATCGCGGTAGACCAGGTCGCTCTCGGCCACCACGCCGACGACCAGCCCGCTCTCGACGACGGGAAAGCCGCTGACCTGGCGCTCCTTGAAGGTGGCGAGCAGCTCCTTGATCGAGGTCTGGGGCGTCACCGCGTAGGCGGGGGAAGTCATGACGTCGCGAACCTGCATGGCGCCTCCTAAATGCTAGAGGGTGAGTCGGGCAGCCGTGCGCGAGAGGTCGAGGAACAGGTCGATCACGACCACCGCGAAGAGCACCCGCAGCCCGGGCGAGCCGAACATGCCGAAGAAGCCCTCGAGGCCGTCCACCAGCGCGCGCCCGAAGGTCTGCCGGCCCCGGTGGCCGCTGAACTGGACGCCGACGGTGCCGATCAGGGTGCCGATGAGCATCCAGAAGGCCCCGCCGAAGGCGAACAAGCCGATCATGCCGCCGATGAGGCCGCCCCACACCGTGTTCTGGCTGACCCAGCCCATCCGGAAGCGGAAGCGCTCGCTG
Source organism: bacterium (assembly GCA_017744355.1). NCBI lineage: Bacteria > bacterium. Next base: position 74,642 of record JAGIBK010000007.1, read on the forward strand.
ATGGCTTCGAGGGAGAGGCCGAGGATGACCAGCGCCACCATGATGGCGTACCGGGTGGCCCACAGCCCCGGGACCTGCCAGCCTTGCAAGGAGGCGAGGTAGAGGGCGTAGGCGACGGCCGTCACCCCGACGAGGGCGAAGCCCACGAGCTGGCGACGGATGGTGAGCACGAGCCCGACGAGCATCAGGACCAGCGCGGCGGGGAACAGGTATGTGAGCGGCAGCGATGACACGGCAATCCTCCAAAGAATGCCGCTATCTTAAGCTTTTTGAAGCCGGTCGGCAATCAGCCGGAGGGCCCTAGAGTTTCAGCGAGGGCGATGCTTGGAACGCGTGGCGCTCGAAGGCCATGGCAATGAAGCGATCGAAGAGCTCGGGCAGCATGATGCCCGCCGCGCGTGCGGCCTTGGGCAAGAGGCTGTTCTCGGTGAGGCCGGGGATGGTGTTGGTCTCGAGCACGTAGATCTCGCCGCCGGCGGTGATGCGCATGTCGGTGCGCGACATGCCCCAGCAGCCGAGGGCTCGGTGGGCCTTGAGGGCGAGATCCTGGACCTTGGCCGTCAGCTCCGCCGAGATCCGCGCAGGGACGATCTCGTCCGTGGCGCCGGCCGAGTACTTGGCTTCGAAGTCGAACCACTCGGACTTGGGCACGATCTCGACCACGGGCAGGGCCTCGATCGCCGAGCCCCCGATGACCCCGCAGGTGACCTCGAGGCCGGGCACGAAGCGTTCGATGAGCAGCTCGGGCGAGAGCTTGGCGGCCGCCTCCCAGGCGGGGACGAACTCGTCCGCGTGGTGGACGATGTGGACCCCGAAGCTGGAGCCCTGGTTGTCGGCCTTGAGGACCATGGGGTAGCCGTAGGCCGCGCCGAGGCGATCGCGCGCGATGGCAGGGTCCGGCACAGGGGCCTGGCGCAGGTCGTAGGCGGCGGCGTCCGGGGTGGGGATGCCCGCCTGGCGGTAGATTTCCTTGGTACGGGCCTTGTTCATGGCCAGCGCGCTCGCGAGCACCCCCGAGCCGGTGTAGGGGATGCCGTACAGCTCGAGGAGCCCCTGCAGGGTGCCGTCCTCGCCGCCCGCGCCGTGGATCGCGATGAAGACCACGTCCGCCTCGTCCTTGAGCTGCTGCCAGGTGCGATCGCCGCCCGGCAAGAAGCTGTTGAGGTCGTGGACCGAGACCTCGTAGGCTTCGGGGTCCAGGTTGCGCCGGACCATCTCGCAGGACCAGCTCGACACCTCGCGCTCGGTGGAGAAGCCGCCCCACAGGACGGTGACGCGGGTTTTCTTGCTCATGGGACTAGGCTCCTTGCGCCAGGGTTCGGCCCGCTTCGAGCAGGCCCTTGACCAGATCGAGGCTCGGGGCCTCGGCGTAGATGCGTAAGAGGGGCTCGGTGCCGGAGGCCCTGAAGAGCAGCCAGCCGCCGTGCGAGAGGGTGAACTTGACCCCGTCGAGGGTCTCGACGGCCATGACCGCTTGACCGGCGAAGGCGGCAGGCGGGTTGGCCTTGAGATCCGCGAGGACCTGGTCCTTGCGGGCGTTGTCCGAGAGGTGCAGGTCGATCCGGTCGTACTGGTGCGAGCCGTGGGTCGCATCCAGGCGTGAAACCAGTTCGCCGAGCGTGGCCTTGTGGGTCGCCATGATCTCGAGCAGCATGAGCCCGCAGAGGATGCCGTCGCGCTCGGGGATGTGGTGCTTGATGCCGATGCCGCCCGACTCTTCGCCGCCGACGAGGATGTCCTCGCTGACCATCAAGTCGCAGATGTACTTGAAGCCGATGGGGGTCTCGAAGAGCGGCAGATCGTGGGTTTTGGCGAGCTTCTCGATCAGGCGCGAGGTCGAGAAGGTCCGGATGACGCCGCCCTTCCAGCCCTTGTGCTCGACCAGGTGCTGGAGCATCAGGGCGAGGATCCGGTGAGAGTTGACGAAGGTGCCGTCGGCGTCCACCGCCCCGATGCGGTCCGCATCCCCATCGAAGGCGAGGCCCACGGTCAAGGGGTTGCGCGAGGCCGCCTCGCGGGTGCGCACGGCGAGCTCCTTGAGGTTGGGGGCGATGGGCTCGGGGTTGGTGCCATGGAACGAGGGGTTCGCCTCGGCGTGGAGCTCGGTGAGGGTCATCCCCGCCCCTTCGAGCATGGTCCGCAGGTAGCCCGAGCCGGCCCCGTACATGGGGTCGGCGATGACCTGGAGGCCCGCTTTTGCGATCGCCTCCAAATTCACCAGCTTGGAGAGCTGCGCGAAGTAGCCCGCGCGAGGGTCGAAGGTTTCGATTGTCTCGCCGTTGTAGGGAGCGGGGCGCACGCCTTTGCCGAGGGCGGCCTCGACCTTGGCCGTCAGCTTGGGCGAGGCCGAGCCGCCGTAGTGGGCCTTGATCTTGAAGCCGTTGTACTCGGGCGGGTTGTGGCTCGCCGTGATCATGACGGCGCCGACGGCACCTTTCTCCTTGACCGCCCACGAGATGGAGGGGCTGGAGCAGGGCCGATCGGCCATGACGACGTTGAAGCCGTTGGCCGCGAGGACCTCGGCTGCAGTGCGGGCGAACTTGTCGGAGAGAAAGCGGGTGTCGAAGCCGACCACGGCGGGCCGCTCGCGCCACAGGTCCGGGTACTCGGCCTGCCAGGTCTCGGCCAGGGCCTGGGCGACCAGGGCCACGTTGTCGAAGGTGAACTCCTTGGCGATCACCGCACGCCAGCCGTCGGTTCCGAACTTGAGGGCGTTCGCCTGTTGGGTCAGCACGTCTTCTCTCCTACTTGCAGGGATTCGAAATCCCCCCGCAGAGCGGGGGGATGTGTCGCTAGTTCGCGATGCGGGTGCCCTTGCCGACGACCGAGTCGTCCGCGAGGACCATGTTGTGGCCCAGCTGGGCGTGGGCGCCGATGGCGCAGTTGCGGCCCACGATGCAGCGCTGGAGGACCGCCTCTTCGCCGACCGCGCTGCCCGCCCCGATCATCGCCCGTTCGAGGATCGCCCGGTCGTCAACCGTGACCCCCGCGCCGATGACGCTGTACTCGTGGATCTTGGCCTTCTTGCGGATCTTGGCGCCGGCGCCCACGTAGATGGGGCCGCGCAGGTCGGCCGTGGCGTCCACGTCCGCGTCGGGGCCCACCCACACGCCGGGCTTGATCTCGATGCCCGGCATCTGGACCTTGACGAGCTTCTGGAGCACGTCGCTGTGGGCCTGCATGTACTTGAGGGGGCTGCCGATGTCGAGCCAGTAGGAGTCGGTGACGTGGCCCGTGATGCGCTCGCCGAGCTGCAGCAAGAGGGGGAAGAGCCCGCGCTCGAAGGAGTAGGCCTCGCCCTTGGGGACGTACCGGAAGACGTCCGGGTCCAAGACGTAGATGCCGGCGTTGACCGTGTCCACGTTGAGGGCCCGGGCTTCGTCCATGGTGGGCTTTTCGAGGAAGCGGGTGATGCGACTGTCGTCCATCATCACCAGGCCGTAGGCCGTGGGGTCCTCGACCCGGATGAGGGTCAGGGTGGCGCGGGCCTTGGTCTCCTTGTGGGCCTGCAGCACGGCCGTGAGGTCCACGTCGGTCAGGATGTCGCCGTTGAAGACGAGCATGGGCTCGTCATCGAAGAACTCTTCGGCATTCTTGACCGCACCGGCGGTGCCGAGGGCCTTGTCCTCGAGCGAGTAGTAGAGCTTGACGCCCAGGTGGCTGCCGTCGCCGAGCACGTTCTTGATCGAGTCCGACAGGTAGTGGAGATTGATGATGATCTCCTTGATGCCGTGCTCGCGCAAGAGCTCGATCTGGTACTGCAAGAAGGGCTTGTCGAACAGCGGCACCATGGGCTTGGGCGTGTTGTAGGTCAGGGGCCGAAGCCGCGTGCCCGAACCCCCTGCGATGATGACGGCGCGCACTACCGCACCTCCTCTGAAAGGGCCATGCGATCCTTGAGGCCGAAGATGGCCTCGACCGGGGTGGGGTCGACACCCGCCATCAGGGCCAGGTAGACGCTCACCCAGTCGCCGAGATAAGCCAAAGAGAGCTGGCGGCTCAGCGGATCTTCGCCCCCGCCGACCAGTTCGACGACCTCGTCGAGCATGGGCGCCATGATGTCGCGGGCGTAGCCCAGCTGGCGCTGCAGGAAGGGGTGATCCGCCGGATCGCGCAGCACGACCATGACGTGGTCGTCGTGCTTGGCGTGGGCCAGGTTGACGATCTCGTTGTGGGTCAGCTCGGGGAAGACGCCCATCAGGGCCGTCATCTTGGAGTTTTCGTTGATCTGGGCCTTCCAGCGCATGGCGACGGCCTCGGTGCTGGGGTGGACGCCGAAGATGACGGGGCGCTTGCCTGCGAGCTTGCTTGCGATCTGCTTGGCGGGGTTGCGCTCGATGGGTACGTCGAGGCCGTAGGTCGCGCGCTCGGCGCGCAGCTGGCGGACGACGGCCTCGGGCGAGATCCACCCGCAGCCGGGCAGCTGGCTGATGAGGCCCAAGAGGGAGAAGTACAGCTCGCCAAGGGCCGCGCGAGGCATCCAGCCGCTCTCGACCGGGACGGTGGCGAGGCCGTGCTGCTTGGCGAGCTGGCCGAACTTGCCGCCCGAGGTGACGAGCACGCAGGGGATCGATCGGGCGATCGCGTCTTCGAGGCAGCCGAGAGTCTCGGCGGTGTTGCCCGAGTACGAGAGCAGGATCACCAGGTCCTCGGTACCGGTCGAAGCGGGCAGCCCGTTGTGGCGCGAGACGACCAAGGGCACTTCTGACGTCGAGAAGACCAGGTTGCGGGCCAGATCGCCGCTGATGGCCGAGCCGCCCATGCCGCAGATCACCACCTGGCGCGGGCGCGGCAGGGGCAGGGCGACGGCCTGGGCGCGGCGGAAGGCGGGCTCTGCGACCTCGGGAAGGCGGTGCAGATAGCCGAGCATGTCCGAGGGATCGGCAGATTTCAGGCGCGCGGTATCGTCGAGCATGGAAAGCAAGGAAAACCCTCCGTCAATGCAGGTGGGGTGGGAGCGCAAACGCTTGCGCGCTGACGATCATAGCATGTCCTGAGATCTACTTCCAAACCGCCTGGAACACGCGCAGCCAGTTGCGTCCAAGGATCTTTTCGATGCGCTCCTCGGTGTAGCCTCGCGCGAGCATTCCCTCGGTCAGGTTGGGGAGCATGCCCACGTGCGAGAGGCGGGTCGGAGGGGCGGTGATCCCGTCGAAGTCGGAGCCGAGCGCCACGTGATCGTCGCCGACCAGCTTCACGATGTGGTCGATGTGGGCGAGCACGTGGTCGAGATCCGCCTTCTCGCGCGTCAAAAAGCCCGGCACGAAGGTGATGCCCACCAGGCCGCCACGCTCGGCGATCGCCTTGATCTGGTCGTCGCGCAGGTTGCGGCCGTGGGCGTGGAGGGCGTGGGCGTTGGCGTGGGTGGCGACCACCGGCCCCTCGGAGCATTCGATGGCGTCCCAGAAGCCGGGCTCGGCGATGTGCGCCAGGTCGAGCACGATGCCGAGCTCCTGCATGCGCTCGACCAGCTCCCGACCGAGCTCGGTGAGCCCCGAGGGGCGCGGGCCCACCTTCAGGCCGTCGGCGAAGGCGTTGCGGTGGTTCCAGGTCAAGCCGATCATGCGCAGGCCGAGCCGGTAGAAGACCTCGAGCAGCGAGAGGTCGTCCACGAGGGGATCGGCCCCCTCGAAGGAGAAGATGAAGCCCGGCTTGGTCGCGTCGAAGTCCGAAATCGAGGTGATCTGGCGCAGCTCTTTGCGATCGCGCTGCATATCGAGGAAGGCGGCGATCATCTGGAGGGCCCGGTGCATGGAGCGCTCCCCGTGGTACTCGGGCGGGGTCCACAGCGAGAAGACCTGGGCGTTGACGCCGGAGTCCATCAGGCGCGGCAGGTCGATCTGGAAGTCCGGCGCAGGGTCGGTGAAGGAGTGGCCCTCGTTCAGGACCCGATCCAGGGTGTCGGCGTGGCCGTCGACGACGAGCATGCGGCGGTGGAGCTCGAGGGCGTGTTCTCTCAGGGCGTTGGCGGTCTGCGTCACGGGAACCTCCGGGTTTCAAGGCGGCACGGGCGCAGGGATTGTACCACGCGATCGGCCAGGGGGCCTTGCGCCACTGCGCTCTAGCCTGCGTTGTATCGCGGCCCCGGCCAGTGCTACCTTACGTTGCAAATCTTCAACTTCGATGCATGGGGGTGCAAGGCGCCCGCGGGTGAGGCGAGGGGGCTGTCCCCGGCGAAGACGCGGGGAGGCGGCTCGAAGGAGGAACCTTGATGCTAACCAAGAGCATGATCGCGCTGGGGCTGGCGGGCGGAATGGCGCTGTGCCTGGCTCCTGTGGCCAACGCGCAGGGCACCTCGATGCGAACCACGGTGTCGACGATCCAGGTGCCGGTGGTGTCGGCCGTGCCGGCCGGGCCGACCCGCTACTACGCGGTGCCCAGGGCCAACGTGCTGCCCACCAATACCAACCTCATGAGCATGAACCTCTTTTTGGGCGGGGTGGGGATCGGCCCCGGCCCGGTCGGTATCGGCTTCAACTCGGTGACGGGTAATGCCTTCAACCTGCGGGCCGAGATGGGCATGGGCAACAACTTCGAGCTGGGCACGGGGATCGGGGTGCTCGCCACCGCCCCCTGGCGCGGTCGACTCGATGTCAGCGGCAAGTGGGGCTGGCTCGCCGAGGGGCAGGCGCTCGCAGGGATCGCGGGCCTCGCGGGCGGCATCCTCGAAGTGGACGCCAACGGCACGCCGAACCTGGGCCTGCAGGTGGGGATGCCGATCTCGAAGCTCTTCGCCTTTAACAACGTCAACACCCTGGGCCTCACCCTGGTGCCGAGCTGGAACCTGGGGGTCCTGAACCTGCCGGCGAGCATGGTCGGCGCGGTACGCGGGCCGATCAACTTCTTCGGGATCGGTCTCGGGGCGGACCTCGGCCTGGCGCAGAACCTGCACCTCCTGGCCGACACCAACATCGGCTTCCCGGTGGCGGGCCTTAACACCCAGTCGGCCCTCGGCTTGCGCTATGCCTTTAACCGGGACACGACGGCGGACCTCTTCGTCGGCTTCAACACCGGGCCGAGCCTCGGGGTCGGCGGTGGGGGAGCGGTGGGTTCGCTGGGGCTCGGCTCCACCTGGCGGTTCTAGCATTCGACTTGTTCGCGCGGCCCGAGGAGCGCTCCTCGGGCCGCGCTCGGCCCTTCGGCGGGTGCAGGCGAGCATTGACGGCGGTTGGTTGGCGTGTTAAAGAAGATGCAAGAAACGACAACGGCCGAGAGGCCCGCATACTTGCTTATCAAGAGAAGGCGGAGGGACTGGCCCGATGATGCCCGGCAACCGGCGGTAGTGCGTGCGGTGCCAAATCCTGCGAGAGGTGACTCTCGGGAGATGAGCGAACGGTGGCGAAAGCTCCCGGACGATGCCCTTGCCTCTTGATGACTGGCAAGCGGCTATTTTTTTGCGCAGTTCGCGCCCTACGGAAGGAGCTCCCATGACTCAGCGCCGGCGCCTGTTCACCTCCGAGTCGGTGACGGAAGGCCATCCCGATAAAATTTGCGACCAGATCTCCGACACGGTGCTCGATGCGATCCTCGCCCAGGATCCCCTCGGCCGCGTGGCCTGCGAGACGACGGTCACCACGGGCCTGGTGCTGGTATCCGGCGAGATCACCACGAGCGCCAACCTGGACATCCCTGCGCTGGTCCGCAAGACCGTCGCCGACATCGGCTACACCCGCGCCAAGTACGGCTTCGACGCCGAGACCTGCGGCGTGCTGGTGGCGGTCGGTAAGCAGTCCCCCGATATCGCCCAGGCCGTCGACCGCGCCTGGGAGGTCCGCGGCGGCCTCTCGGATGCCGAGGTGGATGCCAAGATCGACGCCATCGGCGCGGGCGACCAGGGCCTCATGTTCGGGTTCGCTTGCAACGAGACCCCCGAGCTGATGCCCCTGCCCATCAGCCTGGCGCACCGCCTGGCGCGCCGCCTCACCGAAGTCCGCAAGGAGGGCGTCCTGCCCTACCTGCGCCCGGACGGCAAGACCCAGGTGACCGTCGAGTACGAGGGCCACACCCCCGTGCGGGTGGACACCATCCTGATCTCGACCCAGCACGCCCCCGAGATCGAGCAAGAGCAGATCGAGCGCGACCTCATCGCCCATGTCATCAAGCCGATGGTCGAAGAGGGCCTGCTCAGCGGCGGCGCCTCAGGAGGCAACCCCACCCGCTTCCTGATCAACCCCTCGGGTCGCTTCGTGGTGGGCGGTCCCATGGGCGATGCGGGCCTCACCGGCCGCAAGATCATCGTCGACACCTACGGCGGCTACGCCCGTCACGGCGGCGGCGCCTTCTCGGGCAAGGATCCCACGAAGGTTGACCGCTCGGCCGCGTACGCCGCGCGCTACGTGGCCAAGAACATCGTGGCGGCGGGGCTCGCGGATCGCTGCGAGGTCCAGGTGTCCTACGCCATCGGCGTGGCGCGTCCCACCTCGGTCATGGTCGATTGCCAGGGCACCAACCGGATTCCCGAGGACGAGATCGAGGCGCTCGTGCTCAAGCACTTCGACCTGCGCCCGGCGGGCATCATCCGCGCCCTCGACCTGCGCCGGCCCATCTACCGCCAGACGGCGGCCTACGGCCACTTCGGCCGCACGGACCTGGACCTGCCCTGGGAGCGGACCGACAAGGCCGCCCTCCTGGCCGAGGCCCTCGGCGAGGCCCGCGTCCTCGCCTAGCGCATCCCTTCAATGATCGAGGAAGCCACCGGAGCCCCGGTGGCTTCCTTGCTTGGGGCCTTGGGCGTCCCTATAATGAACCCCATGCGATTATCTCGTCCCGGGTTCCGGCCCTCTTTCGGCCTTCTCGCCTCCACGCTCGCCCTCGGCTTCAGTCTCTGTTTCCCGGCGGCGGCACTCGCCGCCGAGACGGTCCTGCGCCTGGAGTACTCGCCGCTTGCGCCGGCGCGCGACGTGCATGCCATCCAGGAGCTTGCGGCCAGCCGCTGGCTCGGCGAGGTCTACGCCGCCTTCCCTGATGCCATGAAGCCCGAAATCGGCCTCATCTCGGTCGAGAACCTGCCGGCGGGCGTGGCGTTCCACGTGGACGTGGACGCCAAGGGGGCCGAGCGCGACAAGGCCGTGGCGATCGCCATGCAGCGCATCAAGGAGCTGGCGGATTCGAGCCCGGTCCACTACGCCTACCGCCTCTCGGGCGACGGCCTCTCCCTCTCAACCACGCCCCCTGCGGCCCCGGCCGGGACCCCATCCGCTGTCCCCTTGAAGCTGCCCGTCTCTTCACGTGCCCTTGGGCTCGGAGCGGCGGCGATCGCAGCCCTCGCTGCGGCAGGGCTTGCGGCCTTCCTCGCCGCGCGCCGGCGCAGTTTCCTCTCGCTGCCCATCTTCTTCGGCATGCCCGTGATCGGTATCCTGCCGGCGGGCCTCGGGATGGGCGGGCGCTTCCTCGAGTTGCAAGCTCCTGCCTGTCAGGCCCTCGGGGTCTTCTTTCGCCGCTTTGCGACCCTGCTCAAGCCGCCCTTTCGCGAGGCGGGCGTCTTCGCCCTGTCGGATCTGGATGCGAGCGCCGGGGTGGCCGCCGCCCTCGGCATCGCCCTGACCCACGACCGCGGGCGGGTGCTGGTGGTTGATCTGGCCGGGGAGGCGAGCAACCTGCCTGCCATGCTCGAAGAGACGGACGATGCCGGCGAGTTCGAGGCGGAAGGGGCCCTGCGCGCCACCTCGATCGCCGATCTGGATCTCTTGACCGGGTTGGTCGCGCTCAACGGTCGGCGTCCGCCGCTGCCCGAGGAGCTGCTGCGGCGCTACCGCTGGGTGGTCTATCACACGGGCGTGGCGCAACCCCTCAAGGGGCTGCGCCACGTGATGGTCCTCTCGGGTGAGGTGGGGGCCAAGGAGGCCGTGCGCGGCCGGAGGCTGGCCTGGAAGCGATCGGCCTCCATCCTGGGGGTGGCCCTGGTCGGCGTTTCGCTCTCGGCGCGGGTCCGGGACGGGTACATGGCCCGCTTCTACTTCGAGAAGCTCAAGCTCCAGGAAGGCAAGGCGACCTAAGCCGCTTCGGCTTTAGTCCTCGTCGTCCGAGTCGTCCTCCAGGTAGACCTCGGCGAAGTGATCCCCGAAGATCCGATCGAGCGCTTCGCGCGACGAGCCGGTGGCCTCGACGATCACGCCGTGCTCCTGCTCCTGCATGGGGTCGCTGGTGGGGATGAGTCGCAGCGTCCGCTGGTCGGAGACCAGGTCCACCAGGGTGCCGCCTGCTTCGTCCGCGCTCAGGCTCAGGTAGTCGAAGGCGTTGACGTTGAGGTAGAGGCGTTTGTTGAGGATGACGGTCGCGTTCTGGTCGTTGGCGACCACGTTCACGATGATGCCCTCGCCCTGGTGGGCGATCTCACCGTCGATCAGGTCCTGGTAGCGGACCGGTCCCAGATCGCGAAGGACACGGACCATGTCCCGACGGTTCACGAGCAAGCCTTCGTCCACGATGCACTGCAGTTGGTTCTTGCGATCGCGGGTATCCATGGAGGCCCTCCCTTCTGAGCGTCGGCGCAATGTTGCCACTTCGGGAAGAAGAGTCGATCGGCGCGCCGTGACTGGTGTTGCCGCCTTGGGGTACTCGAATTATAGCTCCCGGCGCGGATCGTGGGACAACGATTCGTTAAGAGGGCAAGCGATGGTAAAATGGTCTTGTCGGAAATACCCCCGATTGGCTCGCCATCTGTTTTACCGCCTGGTAAGATCATAGCTTCCGGAGGTGATCATGATTCGCGTATTTACCCTGTTCGCCCTCGTGGCGCTGCTGGCGGCAGGCTGCCAGAAAGCCGAGCCCCGCTCGACCGCGTCGGACCCTTACCAGGCGCAGCGCCTGCGGACCCTCACCCACGACACGGACCTGGCGGGCGATCGCAAGGCTCCGGGCGACCTCTCCAGCTTGCAACTGCACCTGAGCCGCGAGGCCTCGGAGGCCCTGATTCCCTAGATTTCCTTCGGAACAGCGAGAGATGACGTTCTGGGTCACCCTGCCTGCGCTGCCCCTATCTCTCGCTGCCCTACGGAAAAGCCGCAGGCGCTAGCGCGAAGTTGAGGCGCTTGTCCCCTTCTGCTAGACTGTAGGTCACGAATTTCGGGCGGGCTCGGCCCGCCCCCGTGACCCCAGAACCCTGATAGGAAGGAATGCATGGCGATGACGATGGCGGCCAACGAAGGGGTTGCGACCCCGGCGATTCCGGAGACGATGAAGGCGGTAATCAAGCCCCGCCCCGAGCCCGGCGGCACGCTCATCACCACCGCAGTCCCCACCCCCGGCCCCCGCGAGGTCCTCGTCAAGGTCAAGGCGACGACCGTCTGCGGCACCGACGTCCACCTCTACACCTGGGACGCCTGGTCCCAGGGCCGCGTCAAGCCGCCCCTCATCATGGGGCACGAGCTGGGTGGCGAGGTCGTCGCCATCGGTGAGCAGGTCAAGACCGCCAAGATCGGCGATCTGGTCTCGGCTGAGACCCACGTGGTCTGCGGCCACTGCTACCAGTGCCGGACGGGCCTGGCCCACGTCTGCGCCAACACCACCATCCTGGGCGTCGACATCCCCGGCTGCTTTGCCGAGTACGTGGTCGTCCCCGAGGAGAACCTCTGGTTCAACTCCCCCGATCTGCCCATGGAGTGGGCGCCCGTGCAGGAGCCTTTGGGCAACGCCGTCCACACGGTGCTTGCGGGTGACGTGGCGGGCCGTACGGTCGTGGTGAGCGGCTGCGGCCCCACCGGGATCCTCGCCTGCGCCGTCGCCAAGGCCGCGGGGGCGGGTCACGTCATCGCCATCGACCTCAACGCCTACCGCCTGGAGCTGGCTCGTCAGATGGGAGCGACGCTCACCATCAAGGCCGACGAGGAGGATGCGATCGCCCGGGTCCTCAAGGAGGTCCCCGGCGGCGTGGACATCGTCTGCGAGATGTCCGGCAACGAGTGCGCCATGAACAACGCCTTCAAGATGATCCGCGCCGGCGGCCGCTACTCGATCCTGGGCCTGCCCGGCAAGCCCGTCACCCTCGACGTGGGCAACGACATCGTCATGCGCGGGGTCACGGTCCAGGGCATCACGGGTCGCAAGATGATGGACACCTGGTACCAGGTCGCCAACTTGCTCAACTCGCGCCGGATCGATCTCAGCCCCATGATCACTCACCACATGTCCCTCGACCAGATCGACGAGGCCATGGCGTTGATGATCTCGGGCAACTGCGGCAAGATCGTCCTGACCCCTTAACCCGCGGCTTTGCCATCATAGGAGATACGATGAGCTACGATCCCTTCGGTTACCTCGCCGACGAGCTGCAAGACCTCAAGGACAGGGGCCTGTACCGCATGCCCCGCGTGCTCGAAGGCAAGCAGGAGGCCGAGGCTTGCTTCGACCACCAGGAGGTCGTCAACCTCAGCTCCAACAACTACCTGGGCCTGACGACCCACCCCAAGCTCGTGAAGGCGGCCCACGAGGCCATCGACACGTTTGGCGCGGGTTCGGGCTCGGTCCGCACCATCGCGGGCACCATGAGCCAGCACGTGGAGCTCGAGGCCAAGATCGCGGCCTTCAAGCACACCGAAGCGGCCCTGGTGTTCCAGTCGGGCTTCACGGCCAACTCCGGGACGGTCTCGGCGGTGCTCGGCAAGGAGGACGTGATCGTCTCCGACGAGCTCAACCACGCGAGCATCATCGACGGCTGCCGCCTGAGCCGCGCCAAGATCGCCGTCTTCAAGCACAAGGACGTGGCGGATCTGCGCCGGGTGCTCGACGAGGTCAAGGGCAACTACCGCCGCACCCTGGTCATCACCGACGGCGTCTTCTCGATGGACGGCGACATCGCGCCCCTGCCCGACATCGTCGAAGTCTCGGAGAAGCACAACGCCATCATCATGGTCGATGACGCCCACTCGTCGGGCGTGCTCGGCCACCAGGGCCGCGGCACGGTCGATCACTTCGGCCTGCACGGTCGGGTCCACATCCAGGTGGGCACCCTCTCCAAGGCCATCGGCTGCCTGGGCGGCTACGTGGCCGGCTCGCGCACCCTGATCGAGTACCTGATCCTCAAGGCGCGTCCCTTCCTCTTCTCGACCTCGCACCCGCCCGCCGTCACGGCGGCAGCGCTCGCGGCCTTCGACCTGCTCCAAGAGGATCCCACCCTCATGGAGCGGCTGTGGGACAACACCCGCTACTTCAAGGAGGGTCTCAACCGCCTCGGCTTCAACACCGCCGGCTCCGAAACCCCCATCACCCCGGTCATCATCGGCGACGGGGCGCGCGCGATGCAGTTCTCGGATCGCCTCTTCGCCAACGGCGTCTTCGCCCAGGGCATCGGCTTCCCGACGGTTGCCAACGACAAGAGCCGCGTGCGCACCATCGTGACCGCTGCTCATACCCGCGAAGAGCTCGACCGTGCCCTTTCCGTCTTCGAGAAGGTCGGCACCGAGATGGGCATCATCCAGCCGGTCGGCGCCCGCTAAGCCGCCTGAGCCAAAAACGCAGCACCGCCCAGGCCTTGGCCTGGGCGGTGCTGCGTTGAGGTGTGCCGGGGCTAGTTCACCGTCACGTTCTTGGTGGCGGTCCACTTGCCGTAGATCAGCTGGAGGGCATAGGCGCCGGTGCTGATCCCGAGGGGGATCTGGACGCTCAGCGAGGTGCCGTCCGCGCTCGCCGCCGTCACTGTGCAGGCGGGGCCGCCCACGCCGAGGGTCACCGTGGCGCCGCTCGTCGTCCTGGGCAGGCCGTGGCCGTAGAGCTTCAGGGTCCCGCCGCGGGCGATCGTCGCGGCCGAGAGGCTCGAGAAGACGAAGCCGTCCGCCGTCAGGCCAAAGCCGTCCCAGAGCCCATACGCGTCCGTCACGCCGTTGGGGAGCGCGGCGGAGGCCGACGCCGCCCGGACGTAGAGGCCCGCGATGGGGTCCTGGTCCTGGGCGATCGCGCGGTCCACCACTGCCCAGGCCATCTCGTAGGTCGGCACGTCGAGCAGCCCGCTCAATCCGGCCGGAACGACGAAGGCGGCGGGGATCTCGATGCCGGGGCTATCGGTGGCCGGCGTGGTCAAGCACCCCATGAGGCTGGCGTTCTGGTCGTCGGTAAGGGCCTTGAGGTTGGAGAGGGCCGAAAGGGCGCTGCTGCTGCGGCTCAGCGTGTGCACGGCACCGCTCAGGGAGAGCCAGCGCCCGCTCCGGTACGTGATCAGGGTGCGTAGGCGGATGAGCGGGGCGCCTGCGCTGTTGGCCCGCAGACCCTTCATCGCTTCGAGGAAGTAGGGCTTGCTCCCCGGCTTGAACTCGTTCTTGAAGTTGAAGCGGAAGCCGCCATCCGGCGTGGTGAGGGTGGTGGCGACCGTGTTGCCTGAGGCGGGCTCGATGATCGAGATGGTCGCGCCGTTCGCGATGTCGCCGAGCGTCGCCTGCGCCTGCCGCTCGCTCGCGCCCTCGACGACGCCCGCGAGCGGTGGCGTCGCGGGAGCCTCAGGCGAAACGACCGGGGCGGAGCAGGCCGCTAGGAGCAGGCTTGCGGTGAGGCAGGCTGCAAGGCGTCTCATGGGTCCACCTTCCTGATGAGCCGGTTGTTGGTATCGGCGATGTAGAGGCTGCCCGAGGCGTCGCTCGCGATGTCCGTGGCTCTGTAGAACCTGGCGTTGCCGAGGATGCCGCCGTCCCCTTGATAGCTGGCGCCGGCGCCGCCCAGCGTCCAGATGATGCCGTTCGGGTCCACCTTGCGGATGAGGTGGAAGTCCGTGTCGGAGAGGTAGAGGTTCCCGAGGGGATCGAACGCGAGCCCGGCCGGATAGCCGATATTGGCGGTGAGGGCGGGGATGCCGTCGCTGAAGCCCGCGCCGCCGCCCGCCACGGTGGTGATGATCCCGGTGACGCGATCCACGCGTCGGATGCGCCGGTTGTTGAGATCAGAGAAGTAGAGGTTCTGCTCCTTGTCCAGGACGACGTCGCTCGGCCAGTTGATGGTCGCATTCACCGCCGGGCCGTCGTCGCCGCTGTAGCCCGAGATGCCCTTGCCGGCGATGATGTAGAGCTTGTTGGCCTCGAGCGTCTGGCCGTAGTAATTCCCTCCCACCCGCGGGAGCATGAGGACGAGGTTCCCGCTGTCGGCGAAGAGGAGGTTCCCTGCGGCATCCACCACCATGCCGCGAGGGCCGTATAGCTTGGCGACTAACGGGTCGCCCCCGAAAGGGCCGCTGCCCCACGAGCCGCCGACGATGGTGGAGATGTTGCCCGCCGTCCGGGTCTGGCCGAAGGCCATGCCGCTCTCGCTCGGGATCATCCGGATCCGGTAGTTCGACTGGTCGGAGATGAAGATGCTGCCGCTGGCATCCACCGCCACCCCCTTTGGAGAGTTGAGCAGGCCGCTCGCGGCGACGACGTTGTTGCCCCCGGGGCCGGCGGTGTCGCTGCCGGTCACCGTCGAGACGACGCCGCCGCTGAGCCTGCGAAGGCGGTTCCCGTCGGTGAAGAGCAGGGCCCCCGAGCGCTCGATGGCGATCGCCTCGACCCCCAGGAGTTGGGTGTTGCCGGCGACGGTGCCGTCGCTCGAGACGCCGGCCAAGCCGTTACCCGCGGCCGTGTAAAGCTTGCCTGCCGTCATCGCCTTGCCGAAGTGGGACCCCGATGTCTTCGGGATCACCATCACCTGGTTGAGACCATCTTCGACGAAGGCCAGGTTGCCTGCCGCATCCACGGCCACCTTCTGGATGCTCTTGAAGTTCGCCTGCAGCGGATCGAGCCCGTCCGCCGGGGCCTGCGCGCCACCGCCCGCCACCAGGTGCAGGACGCCCGCAAGGTCCAGTCGGAAGATCTTGTTGCTGGTCATCGTGACGAAGTAGACGTCGCCTGCGGGGCTCACCGCCACCCCGCGAGGGGGGGGGAGGTTGGCCGAGAGCGCGGTGACCCCTTCGGCCGGTGCCGTGGCCCCGCCGCCCGCGACGGTGTAGATGTTGCCCGCCACCACGTTCTTGCCGTAGCAGGTGCCGGTCCAGCCTGCCACCATCCGGAGGCGGAAGTTGTTGCCGTCGCCGAAGAAGACGCTCCCCGACGCATCCACCGCAATACCGCTCGGGCCGTTGATCTTCGAGTCGCCGGCGGGGCCGTCGTCGCCGAAGAAGGCCGCTCCGTTGCCACCCGCCAGGTTGGAGGCGTTGCCCGCCGTGTCCACCTTCCGGATCCGGTAGTTCCAGTAGTCGCTGATGTAGAGGTTCCCCGCCGCATCCCGGGCCGCGTCCTCGGGCCCGTTGAGCGCTCCGGTGGTCAGGGGCGCGATCATCCCGTTGGTCCCGATCTTGCGGATCTCGTAGGAGCCTTTGGCGACCACGTACAGGTTGCCGGCCCCGTCCACCCGGATGCCGGTGGGATTGCTGATCCGCGCTGTGGCGGCGACCCCGTTGTCGCTGCCCGGCAAGCCGGTACCGGCGAGCAGGGTCAGGGTGCCGCTCGCGTCGACCTTGAAGACGCGGTTGGCCCCGAAGTCGGTGAAGTACAGGTTGCCGTTGCCGTCCAGGGCCACGCCGTTCGGCTTGGTGAGGCTCCACTGAGTGGCAGGCATCCCGGGGATGGGATCCTTCAGGCCGCCGAACTTCGTGACGAGGCTCTGGCTGGTGATGCCGAGCCCGAGCACGTTGAAGGTGGGCAGCACCAGCGAGACCAGGTTGCCGACTTGCACCGTCAGCGCGCCCTTGACGGCGGTGGCGGGCACGGTGACGGTGAGCTGGGTGGCGGTGGCGTTAACGATGGCAGGGGCCTGGACCCCGTTGAAGCGAACGATGTTGACGGCCGGGTCGAAGCCGCTGCCGTACAGCACCACGGTGTCGCCCCGGTTGGCGCCGGTCGTCGAGATGTCCGTCACCATGGGGCCACGCTCCAGGCGCACGTAGCCGCCGGTGTTGACGTCGCGGGCGATCGCCCGCAGCGGGTCCTGGTTGAGTTGCAGGGCAGCGTTGACCAACCCGAGGACGCTCGTGAACTCGGCGCCGGTGATGCCGGTGGCCCCCACGGTGCCGGTGAAGCTCGCGCCGTTCGCCGTGCCCATCATGGCGAGCTGCTGGGCCTTGCTCAGGCCCTTGAGGCTCTGGAGGATGCTGAGGGCGGTGGTCGTCGGGTTGATGTCGATGCGGCCCGTGCTCAGGCTGCTCCACGCGCCGTTGAAGCGGATGAGGGTCCTCAGGCGCGCTGCCGCCGCCCCGACCCGGTTGGGGGCCCCGCCCGCGGGGAGGCCCCGGACGGCTTCGAGCGCGTACGGGGTATCGACCTGCGGGGTCCAGTTCGCGATGCTCAGCGAGAAGTCGCCGTTCGCCTTGGTCACGGTAGAGGCGACGGAGCGCCCGTCGCGGGTGTCGATCAGCGAGACGGTCGCGCCGCTGGAGATCTCGGAAGGGGTGGCCTGGGTCTGGAAGCGGATCTGGCCCGTGAGCGACGCGTGCCCCGAGGCCGTGAGGAGGCCCGTGTCGGCGACCAGCGCACCGATGCGCGGGCAGCCCGTCAGGACGAGCAGCAGGGAAGCCAGAAGCAGGGCCGTGAGCTGTTTCACCGCTGAGGCCTCATTGCAGCTGCGCTGCGATCGCGGTGACGCCGTTGGGGGTCACCTGGACGTTCTCCGAAACCCAAGAGACGCTCGGCCCGTTGCCGGTGCGCGTGATCGCAAGGCGGTAGGTCCCGGCCGCGAGGGCGAGGGCGAGCTCGTTGGTCAGGGTCGGTGTGTCGATGAGGACGCCGTTTTGGGTGAGCTCGAGGCGCGTCTGCGCCCTGTCTTCCTCGTCGTGGCTGAGGGTCGGAAAGACGCTCAGCTTCAGTTTGCCGTCGGTGGTGATCGAAACGACGAGCTCGTCCGTCATCTGCGGGTTGCGCACCGAGGCCGCGGTGACGATGGCGCTGCCGCTCGCGCCCGGCTTGACCGTGACGAGCCCCTGCGGGCTCACCTCGACGGCCTCGGGCACGGAGCTCGACCACGTCACGCCTAGCGGGTCCGTTTCGCCGGTGTAGAGCCAGACTTTCGCCGAGAGCGCTCGGCTGTTCGGGTAGCGCGCGGGGGTCGAGCCGTCGGCGGCAGGGGCGTTGAGGGTGATGGCGTCCACGTCGGGGGCGATGAGCACGAGGCTTGCCATCGGCGTCGTGCTGCCGCCCGAGACGTTGCCCCCGACCTCGCCGGCGTCCGGGGTCGGAGAGGCGCTGGGGCCATGTGCCACCAGCAACAGGTCGTCACCCGTATCACAGCCTGCGATCGCCAGCAAAAGCAGCGTCATCGCCGCGAAGCCTCTGAGCTTGAACCATCCAGACATGCCCGTGTCGCCCCTTCGGTATTGCCATTCGACCGTGATGGTCGTGGACTTTTCCTATACCGAAGCGCGATGGGTCGTTAACTTGCAAGTCCTTTCAAAGCGGCGCCAGGAGCTTGTCAGCGGATACCTGGTCGAGCTTTGGGACGGATTTCAGCTTGGCGGTTGCTCGATGAAGGCGCGCGCGTGGCGAAGCTTGCCCGCATGGGCGGCGCGCGCGCTGTCGAAGGCGTCCGGCAGGTTGCCGAACATGGGGGGCGAGGCGATCGCGATCGCCAGCTCGAAGAAGAGGCGGGCCCCGGCCGTCAGGCCCTCGTTCTCCAGTTCGCGGCCCTTGCGGTACAGGGCCTCGAACTCGTGGAGGTCGCAGAAGGCCACATCGTCCCAGCGCAGGCGGTACAGCCCACCGGCGGCTTCGAGCAGATGGCCCGCTTCCAGCTTCTTGAGCCCTTGCCGTAGGCTGTGAGCGGCCGAGTGGAGCTGGTTCAGCTCGTCAGGGTCCTCGAAGAGGTGCTCGGCGAGGGTCTCGGAGGGGATCCCATCCGGGTTGAGCGCCAGGTAGCCGAGCAGCATCAGCGCCTTGTGACGCGAGAGCTTGAGGGACTCGGTACCGTCCAGCAGGAGGCGCAAGTCCCCGAAGGCCTGGCATGAGAGCATCGAGGGCCAGCCTGCCCCGTCGAACGCCTCGTGCCAGTACCCTCGGCGCAGCGAGGGGCGCGACAGGACGGCAGGCGCCGGGACCGCTTCGCCTGCGAGCTTTTGGGCAAGCAAGAACACGCTCGCCCTGAGGTCTTCGAGCGGTTGCGCGTCGAGCTCGGTCTGCAGCAGGGCCAGTGCCTCGGCCGTCTCCCCTTGGGCGGCCAGCGCGCAGGCCCAGGTGAGGCGCATGTAGTTGCGCTGGTCGTTGTCCAGCGCAAGGCGGCTCAGCTCGTCGTAGTACAACCGGGCTTCGACGTAGCGGCCCTGGTAGCAGGCGATTTCGAGTAGGTGGAGGTTGCTCATCTGCACGAACGCCGTCGCTCCTTGTCGGATGGCCCGGGCCTTCATGTACTGGAAGTAGGCATAGGCCGCCTGGTGGGCCTGGGCCCGCAGGGCACGGCTTCCCAGCAGCGAGACGAAGTTGAGCACCGCGTCGGGGCTGGGGGCCTCGAAGGCGCGGGGCGGGATCTGGAGCACGACTTGGATGGACGAGAGCCCCTGCGGATCGAGCAGGTGGCTTCGCAGGCGCGCATTGTGGGCTTCGAGCAGGCGGGTCTCGAAGTTCTGCGCGACGACTAGCGAGAGGAGGCGCTCGGCGTAGCGGGTGGCTTCCAGCCTCAGCCCCTGGTTGTTGTGGGTGACGTGCAGCCCGAGCAAGGCCAGGTAGTGCTCGTAGTGCAGGAGGCGATCGCCCGACGGCGTGATGGCGAGGACCTCTTGCCAGAGGGCGTGGACCTCGTCGGTCTCGGCCACCAGCCACTGCTTCCAGGCCTTGAGGTTGAGGTAGCGTGCGCGCTGGAGGGGCGTGAGCGCCGCTTCGTGAGGGGTGAGCTCAGCGAGGAGCGCTTCGTAGCGCTCCAGGTCGCGCTGGTTCGACGCGCTGCTCGCCATTTCGAGCAACGTGTCGAGCCGCTCGTGTCGCTCGGCCGCACAGAGGGCGAGGGCCTGCTGATACTGCATCCAGCCGCCTTCGAGCATCCCCGCCTCGAAGAGAGCGGCTGCCTCCAGCCGCAGGAAGATCGCATGCTGGGTGCGCACTTCGGGCGGCACCTGGCGCAGGATCGCGCGGGCGGCACTCGCCTGGTGGGTCCGGAAGTGGCGGATGCCTTGCGCCTTGAGCCCCCTGGCGATCAAATCCCACACGCCCTGCGGCGCGCCGCGCTCCACTGCCTCTATCGCCGCGTCGTGCCAGGCGGCCTGCAGCACGAGCAAGCCTGCCGCGTCGCGCTGGGCGAGGTTGCGGCGTATCAGCTCATCGCCGTCGGGCAGCTCGCCGAACGCGCCGACCAGTTGGAGGGCCAAGACCTGCGCTTGCAAGGGCACCGGCAGGTCCAGGAGGTCTTCGAGGCGCGCTCGCCCCTGCCAGCCCGGGTGCTCGGCGTCCCAGTGCGCGAGGCTTTGGCGTTCGAGCTTCGGCGGGAGATGGCGAGAGGCGATCGCAAGCGAGCCCGTGGCGGGAAAGTGCCGGATCAGACCCTGGAGCAACGTTTCGAGCGGGGTGTCCTCGGCCAGGTGGAAGTCGTCGAGCAAAAGGCCGTCTTCGGGCATCACCTCGCTCAGCGCGAGCCCGAGCACAGCCCCCGGCTCGGAGGCGCTCAGGGTGCTTCGGAGCTGTTCGAAGCGCGCTGCGAGTGCTGGCCACGGCTGCAGGAAGCGGTGCAGGAAGAAGGCGGGATCCGCGTCGTCGCGGGTCAGGGCGAGGTAGCGCCGTCGATCGGGGGCCTCGGCGTGCCAGCGTTCGAGCTGATAGGTCTTGCCCGCGCCCGGCGGGGCGCTGAGAAAGACGCTGGGGGGCATCGAGGGCGGGGGCGATGGCTCCTGGCTCGTCATGCTAGAGATAGAAACCCTACCTCCCCGGAAGCGTCAAGCGTTTCCTTGTGATTAAGGCAATGCTAGCTGAATCTTAATCAATGGATTACCGATTCTCCGCCCTGGCATCCGATAGATTGGAAAGGCCAAGCCATGGGGGGAAACCATGTCGACCATTCAAGCATTTTCACAAGTAGCAAGGTTGCATGCCGCTCGCACCGCCGCACCGACGAGTGCGGTAGGGGCTCCTGCGTCGCCCACCTACGACGCCCTGCTCGATCGGCTTCATCTGCACCAGGCGCCTGTCCAGCCGGCTCCGAGCCAGGCGGAGATGATCCAGCCTTCGACGGGCCTGAAGCAGATGTTCAAGAAGCTCGACACCCTGGTCGATCGCCTGGGCGAGGCCCTGAAGCCCAAGCCGAAGCCCGAGGCCGAGAAGAAGCCGCCGGCTCAGTCCAAGCCGGCGCCGAAGCCCGCTGAAAAGCCGAAGCCGGCCCCCAAGCCTGCCGAGAAGCCGAAACCGGCGCCGCAGCCCGCGCCTAAGCCGGCCGTCAAGCCGAACGTCGGCAACAACACCTTCGTCTCCCAGTACCGCAGCACCTCGAACGTTAACGAGGATGCCTCACGTGCCAACGGCAACTGCGGCCCGGCGAGCCTGACCATCGTCGCGGAGGCCTTCGGCAAGCGCAGCGTCACGCCTGGCAACGCCAACGCCGCCATCGAGGACTCCCGTCGCCGGATGGGGGCGGGCACGAGCAACTCCAGCGAGTACAGCGGCACGAGCTATGAGCAGCTCGTCCGGGGCGCCAAGAGCTACGGCCTGGACGCCGACGTCCTGTACGGCGGCCTGGACAAGCTGAAGGCCGAGCTGGCCAAGGGCCGCCTCGTCATCGCGCACCTGCGCCCCAGCTACCTCAACCCGAACTCCACCTCGGGGCACTACACGGTCGTGACCAAGGTGGCCGACGGCCGCGTCTACATGCACGACCCGGCCAACGCGAGCGGCCCCATGTCGATCTCGGAAGCCCAGTTCAAGAAGTCACAGGCCCAGCGCGGCGCCTACGGCTTGATCTCCCTCAAGGCCTAGGGCCAGAGACGAAGCTGCAGGTCGCGGCAGGGGCCGAAGCTTCTGCGGTGCTGCGGGGTGAGGCCGTGCTCGGCGATCGCCGCCAGGTGCTCGGCGGTCGGGTACCCCTTGTGCCGATCGAAGCCGTAGGCGGGATATTGGCGGTGCAGCGCGATCATCTGGGCGTCGCGGTGGACCTTGGCAATCACCGCCGCAGCGGCGATGGACATGGATCGCGCGTCCCCCTTGACCAGTGCCTCTTGCTTGGTCCGAATCCCCCGGATCGCCATGTGCCCGTCCACCAGGAGCCGGTCGGGTTTGAGGGTCTTGCGCACCCGGCGCAGGGCGCGGGCCATGGCCTCGTGCGAGGCTGAGAGGATGTTGAGGCGATCGATCTCCTCGGGGGAGCACTCAGCGATCGCCCAGGCGAGCGCGACCTCCTTGACCACCGCGGCGAAGTGCTCACGGCGCGCCTCGCTCAGCTTCTTGGAGTCGGTCAGGCCCGTGAGACGTACTTTTACTGCTTCGAAGTCGGGATGATCGGGCCCCGGTAGTACCACGCAGGCGGCCACCACCGCTCCTACCAGGGGACCGCGCCCCACCTCGTCCAGGCCGGCCAGGTGGCGATCGCCCCTGCCCCACCAGCTTTCCTCGATGCTCCACATGGTCTCGCGCATAGCGGCCATTTTAGAGCATCTCACAAAACCAGGCATGTGTTGATCACTGGGCGCCGTGGGCGCCTGAGCGGAACAGTTTTGTTCGACGCTCTTAACGTATTGCCCGAAAGATGGCTTGGCGTGCGGGAGAGCGCGTGTTACACTGCGCAAAAACTTGAGAAAGGCGCGCCCATGACCATGCCCGCTACGGACCCCAAGGCGCTCGTCGCCGCCTTCGCCAGGACCCAGAAGTTCCCGCTCGACCCCTTCCAGATCGAGGCGATGGAGGCCCTCGCGAGCGGGCGCTCCGTGCTGGTCTCGGCCCCCACCGGCTCGGGCAAGACGGTCGTCGCCGAGTTCGCCGTCTTCCTGGCGCTCGAATCCAAGACGCGCTGCATCTACACCACCCCGCTCAAGGCCCTCTCCAACCAGAAGTACCGCGACCTCAAGGCGGCCCTGCCGGGCCAGGTCGGCCTCATCACGGGTGACGTGGTGCTCGAGCCCGAGGCGCCGGTGCTCATCATGACCACCGAAATCTTGCGCAACATCCTGCACGCGGACCCCACGCGGGTGGAGGACGTGTCGCACGTGGTCCTGGACGAGGCGCACTACCTGGGCAGCGAGGGCCGCGGGACGGTCTGGGAGGAGACGATCGTCTTCCTCAACAAGCACACCTCGGTCACGGCCCTGTCGGCCACCATCCCCAACGCCGAAGAGCTCGCCACCTGGGTCGGTACGGTCCACAAGCCCATGCAGGTGGTCTACCACGCCGAGCGCCCGGTGCCCCTCGAAAGCTACGTGGCTTCCCCCAACGTCAAGAAGCTCTTCACCTCGACGGGCAAGCTCGCGGTCAAGCGCTTCGGCGACGACGAGGGCTGGGTGGCGCCGCCCGAACCGGTCGAGGTGGTCAAGGATCTCCAGAACAAGGAGATGCTGCCTGCGATCTACTTCGTCTTCAGCCGTTTGGGCTGCGAAGAGCAGGCGCGGGACGTGATCAACGCGGACCTGATGCTGACCACCCCCGAGGAGCGCAAGCGGATCCGGCACATGGTCGAGGCGGCGGTCCGGCAGACGCCGGGGATGCTCGGCTCCCATGCCACCAAGAAGTGGCTGGACCTCTTGCCTTACGGGGTCGCCCCGCACCACGCGGGCCTCTTGCCGCCGCTCAAGTACCTGATCGAGCGCCTCTTCCAGCGGGCGCTCATCAAGGTGGTCTTCGCCACCGAGACCCTGGCCGCGGGCATCAACATGCCCGCTCGAACGGTGGTGCTTTCGAGCGTCATCAAGCGCACCGACGAAGGCCACCGGGTGCTGACCGTCTCCGAGTTCCAGCAGATGATGGGCCGCGCCGGCCGCCGGGGCATGGACGAGGTGGGCTACGGGGTGGTCGTGTCGAGCCACCGCTACTCGCCCATGGAGATCGGCCACCTGGCGACGAGCCAGGCCGAGCCCCTCAAGAGCCGCTTCGCCCTCAACTTCAACATGGTGGCGAACCTGACCCACCGCTACGAGCCGGATCAGGCGCGCAAGATCGTCGAGCAGAGCTTTGCCCAGTTCCAGAGCTCGGGGGCGGTCGCGAGCCTCTTCGACCGCAAGCGCCGCACCCAGGAGCGCCTCGAAGCGCTCGACGAGCGCTGCCCCTTCGACGAGGCCAAGGAGCGCGTGGATCTGCTGGATCGCCTCAAGCTCTTGCGCAACGACCGTGAGAGCCTGCGCAAGCGCCTCGCGGGGATGGAGAGCTCCCGGCAGTACACGTCGCGCCAGTCGGCCACCTCGCAGCTGCTCAAGGCGTCTTTTGGAAGCTGGGTGCTGGTCCACCCGCCCGGGGCCACTTCGCCCGAGCTTGGGGTCCTGCTAGACGTGCAGACGGTCAAGAGCGGCGACGTGCACTACTCGGTGCTGCTCGAAACCCCCTCGATCACGCGCCTGGGTGGCCGACACCTGGTCATGGTGCTGCCGGGCGAGCCCGTGACGACCATCCCCGAAGAGGTGGTGGTCAAGGCCGGGCGCATCAGCTACCTCCAGCAGCACACCCCCGGGGATTACCGGCCGACCTGGCACGAATGGATCGAGCGCAGCGGCCTTGACCTCGAGGCGATGGTCAAGCCCATTACCGAGCCGCCCGAGATCTTCAAGGCCAAGGCGAAGCTCAAGGAGGTCACCCAGGAGCTGGAGCGCTTCCCTTGCAGCAGCTGCAAGGTCCGCAAGGCCTGCCAGGAATCGGTGCGCGATCGCCGCATCCTCGGCCAGGAGATCGGGCGCTTCAACAAGGAGATCGACGTCCTCCACTCCAACCACTGGCGCGGCTTCTTGAAGCTGGTGCGCTTCCTGGAGGAGACGGGCTTCTTGCGCGGGCGAGAGCTCTTGGCGCGTGGGCAGGCCCTTACGAGCGTGCGGACCACGAACGAATTGGTGGCGGCCGAGGCCCTCGCTTCAGGGATGCTGGAGGGCCTGGAGCCCGTGAAGCTCGCAGCGGCGACGAGCGCCCTGGTGGCCGAGCCGGTGCGCGGTCGCCAGAGCTGGCGCGGCCTGAAGTTCGATCCTGAGCTGCACATCCTGTTCGAGCGCCTGGCCAAGGATGCCAAGCGCCTCGCCAAGCGGATGCTTGAGCTGGAGATCGAGCAACCCATCTACCTGGTGCCCGACTACGTGGGGCTTACCCAGGCATGGGCCGAAGGGCTGGAGTGGGGGCCGATCATCGAGGCCTCGGGGATTGACGAGGGGCAGCTCGTCCGCCACCTGCGCCAGGTGATCGACATGCTCCAGCAGTTCCGCGAGATCCCGGGGCTGGGCGAGACCTTCCGCGCCAGGGCGCGAGAGGCCGCCGAGCTACTGGACCGCGACATCGTGAAGGAAGTCTTCTAAGGACCGCGAAACCATCCCCCGAGCCCTCAACAGGGCTCGGGGGATTTTTAATAGGGCATCCCCCAGCGCATGAACGTGCGCACGGCATAAAGGGCCACGAAGGTCCAGGCGATCGCAAAGGCGTTGTCTTGTACCAGCGGTGGGGCGGTGCGCACGAGCTGATCCAGCCATCCCCCCAGTTGAGTGAACACGGGAACACCTCCTCTCGGCTTTTCTTCAGGCTATCCTGGATCGGTTGAAAGCAAGTATCCGTGCGGTTTCGAGGAGATTTCATCCGTGTCCTTGGATTAATCTTAGATGAGAGTTAACGTGGAATTAACTTCATGCCCGCAAGATCTCCCGCCCAACAGTCCAAATACTGTTAAGAGCAAGTGAGTTTGGGTTTCACGGGAGGTTACCAATGAGCACGTTCCGCAAGCACGCCATCCTCTTGGTCGTCGGCGCCCTGGCCTTCAGCATGGCCACCGGCTGCAGCCGCACCCCCACCGGCGTCGATGACGGCCTGGGCGATGATCAGGGCAGCGTCTACGATCCCGGCACCGGCGGCGGCAACACCTACGATCCCGGCACCGGCTACAACCCCGGCACCGGCAACGGCGGCGGCATCTACAACCCCGGCACCGGCACCGGCGGCTACCCCAGCGCTCAGGTCATCGCCTCGGTCTCCAGCCAGGAGATGGACAAGCCCTGGTACCTCCCCTTCGGGACCGAGCGCATCAAGAGCGCCAAGATCCAGGTCCAGAACCCCGGCACCAGCGCCGCTTCGGGCAAGGTCACCGTCACCTTCTCCTGGAAGGGCGAGCAGACCGAGACCAAGGACATCACCTTCAACGTCGCCGCCGGCCAGTCGGCCACCCTCGACGTCACGCCCAGCAAGAAGGCCAACGAGATCTCCGTCGCCACCAGCACCGACGGCGGCTACGGCGCCGGCACCGGCACCGGCTACAACAACGGCTACAACAGCGGGACCGGCACCGGTTACAACGGTTACTAATCGACTCGCTCAACCACTCCCAACCCAACTGCTCTTCGACAAGGCCCGGGCAACCGCCCGGGCCTTGTCGCGTGCGTGGACGGCCCTTGTTGCAGGCTAACGGATGATGGTAGGATGGGGCCCATGCGCAACTTCTTGGCCGTCGTCGGCGGGATGGGCCGCTTTCTCGGCGAGATTGCCGCCGCGATCGCCACTCCCCCCTTCTTCTTTGCTGAAACCCGCCGCGCCCTGCACGCGGTCGCTTTTCAGTGCCTGATCCCAGTGCTGGCCATCATGACGGCCGTCGGGATGATCGGCGCGCTCCAGGGCCTGGCCGTCATCCGCATCTTCGGAGCCGACCACGTCCTCTCCAGCCTCTTGGCCGAGTCGATCCTGCGCGAGATGGCCCCGAGCCTCGGCGCCATCATGATCGCCGCTCAGGCGGGGACCGCCATCGCCGGCGAGATCGGCACCATGCGCGTGAAAGAGGAGATCGACGCCCTCGGGGTGATGGCGGTGCCGCCCATCAAGTTCGTGGTCGTGCCGCGCCTCATCGCCCTGGTCGTCGCCTGCCCCCTCATCAGCCTCTTCGGCAGCTTGGCGGGCATGCTGGGCGGCTACCTGGTGGCCGTCGGCCTCAAGGGCGTCACCAAG
Source organism: bacterium (assembly GCA_017744355.1). Taxonomy (NCBI): domain Bacteria; species bacterium. The sequence goes on from JAGIBK010000007.1 coordinate 101,602, forward strand.
GGCGTCTTCGTCGGCAACCTGCTCGAGTTCGTCCACATGAACGTCATCCTGGGCGGCATGCTCAAGAGCGTGGTCTTCGGCGCCCTGATCGGCCTCATCGCCTGCTACTACGGCTACAACGTCACGGGCGGCGCCCAGGGCGTGGGCAAGGCCTCCAACAAGACGGTCGTCCATGCGATCGTGGCCATCGCCATCTCCAACTACTTCATCACCACTCTGTTGCTCAAGGTGATCGGCTGATGGCGAGCTTGCTTTCCAAGGGCGTCGGGGTCCTGGCCGAGGTCGGATCCATCGTGCGCTTCCTGGGCCTGGTACTGAAGGCCGCCGTCCGCCGCGCGCCGAGCCCTTCGCTCGTCATCGAGCAGATGATCAAGATCGGCCTCGAGAGCTTCCCGGTCATCATGGCCATCTGCGCCTTCGTCGGCTCCAACATCGTGCTGGTGGGCTACTACGCCTTCCAGCGTTTCGGCGGCCAGGACATGGTGGGCGCCTATTCCGGCTTGATGTGCCTGCGCGAGTTCGCCCCCATCATCGTGGGGGCCATGATGGCCGCCAAGCCCGGCACCGACATGACCGCGACCATCGCCACCATGCGCATCCGCGAGCAGATCGACGCCCTTGAGGTCATGTCGGTCAACCCCTTCTGGTTCCTGATGGTCCCGCGCTTCCTCGCCTTCATCCTGGTCGCCCCTTGCCTCATCGTCTTCGCCTCGATCGCGGCGATCGCCGCGGGCTACGTGGTCGCGGTCTTCCAGCTCGGCGTCAATGGGGGCACCTTCGTCGCGGACCTCACCCGCTACTTGACGGCGACCGATCTGTGGTGCGCCATGTTGAAGGGGATCATCTTCGCCACGCTGACCTGTCTGGTCGCCTGCTACTACGGCTTCAACTCGGCCCCCGGTCCCCAGGGGGTCAGCCGCGCCATCAACCGAACGGTGGTGGTGGTCGCCACGATCATCGTCATCGTCAACTACTTCCTGTCAGAAGCCTTGTTTGGGTAAAGAAGGACTATGGCCACCGAACAGTCAAACGCCATCTCGGGCTCCGGGCCGCTGCCGCAAGACAGCATCGTCGAGTTCCGCAACGTCCACAAGGCCTTCGGCAAGCAGAAGGTGCTGGATGACGTGACGCTGCGCATCGAGCGCGGCAAGACGACCGTCATCATCGGCCCTTCGGGCACCGGCAAGTCGGTCTTCATCAAGCTCTTGGTCGGCCTTCTCAAGCCGGACCAGGGCGGGATTCTGGTGGACGGCCAGGACCTGACCCAGCTCAAGGAGAAGGACCTCTACGAGGTCCGCAAGAAGTTCGGGATGCTGTTCCAGGACGGCGCCCTCTTCGACTCCATGAACGTGGGCGACAACGTGGCCTTCCCCCTGCGCCAGCACACCAAGAAGAGCGAGAAGGAGATCCGCGCCATCGTCGCGGCCAAGCTCGCCCAGGTGGGCCTGCCCGGTGTCGAGCACAAGTTCCCCTCGGAGCTCTCGGGCGGCATGCGCAAGCGCGTGGGCATCGCCCGGGCGATCGCCCTCGAGCCCGAGATCGTGCTGTTCGACGAGCCCAACTCGGGCCTGGACCCGGTCATGTCCGATGCGATCGACAAGCTGATCCTTCGCATGCAGCGCGAGCTGGGCCTGACCTTCATCGTCATCAGCCACGACATCCCCGGCACCTTCCAGATCGCCGACCGGATCGCCATGCTCTACAAGAGCAAGCTCATCGCCTACGGCGCGGCGGACAAGCTGAAGGAGTCGGACAACCCCATCCTCCGGCAGTTCTTCGACCGCAGCGCGGACGGCCCCATCCAAGTCGTGTAACAAGTAGGTAGGAGTTAAATGGAACGCAAGCTCTGGAACGACGTGGCCCTCGGGGCCTTCATCCTCGCGGCGCTGGGTCTCTTGGCCTACATGTCCGTGGCGGTGGGCGGCCTCAAGCTCGGCAAGGCGATCATCGTGACGGCCAAGTTCGACAACGCGGCGGGCCTCGTCAAGGACGGCGCGGTCATGATCGCGGGCGTGAACGTGGGCTCGGTCGAGTCCCTCTCGGTCGCCCACGACAAGGCGCTCGTCAAGCTGCGCCTCAAGACCGACGCCGACATCCGCCAGGACGTGAAGGCGGCCATCCGCATGAAGAGCCTCCTGGGCGAGAAGTACATCGAGCTTCTGCCCCAGTCCGAGAGCGCCCCCCTGCTCAAGGACGGTGAGACCATCGGTCAGACCGACGTGCCGGTCGAGGTGGACGAGCTGATGAAGTACGTGGGCCCGGTCCTCAAGGACGTGGACCCCAAGGACCTCTCGAGCATCGTTCACAGCCTCGCGACCACCTTGGGCGGCCGCGGCGAGTCCATGGGCAAGACCCTCGACACCGCGGGCAACACCCTCGCCACCCTCGATCGCATCTTGACCAAGAACGAGGACAAGCTGGCGCACATGATCGACAGCCTGGATCGCACGGCTGACGCCGCGCCGAGCCTCATCAACCGCCTCGATCGCATGACCTCTGACCTGGAGCCCGCCACCAAGGCCCTGGGCAAGCGCGGTCCCGACCTCCTGGCGCGCCTGGACCGTGCGAGCGTCGAGCTCGCCCCCACTGTGACCGCGCTCGGCAAGAAGGGCCCCGCCCTCATCGACCACGCGGACCAGACCCTGGTCGCGCTGGATCCGACTCTCACCAAGCTCCCCAAGACCCTGGACGCCCTCGAGCCCTCGCTCAGCCGCCTGCCCAAGACCCTGGACACCCTGGACAAGCTCGTGAATCGCCTCGATGCGACCCTGGGCAAGCTGGACCCGATCCTGGACCAGACCAAGGGCCGCGAGCTCGTCGAGAAGGATGGCTCGCTCAAGGTCAAGGCGCGTCTCTTCTAGAATTTGACCGAGATCACACTCTGAATGTGAGTGGCGGCGCCAAAAGCGCCGCCACTTGCCGTATAATAGCCAGCAACCTGAACACTTTTCGGACCTTGCGTCCAGGAGGCCCCGTGAACAACCCGTCGAGCCTGCCCGTCCCGGCCACCAAACAAGCCACCGTGCCGGTTGTGCCGCAGCGGCGGCGGGTACCGATCGAGACCCTGCACTTCGGTGCCCTGCTCATCGCCCGGCGGATCATCGACGCCCACCAGCTCGACGAGGCGCTCCGGGTGCAGGCGTCGAGCCCCTATCTGCGGATCGGCGAGATCCTCCTGGGCCTCGGCTTCATCTCCTTCGCGCAGCTCAAGAGCACCCTCGAGGACCAGTACCAGGACATCAAGCTGGGCGATACCCTGATGAAGCTCGGCCTGGTCTCCCTCGAGCAGATCGGGACGGCCCTCGAAACCCAGGAGCGCACGGGCGATCGCCTCGCACCGGTCCTGATCGACATGGGGGCCTGCACCGAGGCGCAGATCTACCGCGCCCTCTCCGTGCAGGAAGGCAAGGCCTAGCCTAGCGCGAAGCCGCCTGCAGGATGGCGTCGAGGATGGCGTCGGCGAGCTCGCGGTAGTAGACCTGGACCTCCGGGTAGTGGCCGTTGGCGCTGGCCGGGAAGAGCAGCAGGACGACCTTGTTGTCGGGCGTGCGCTCGAAGCTCCAGGTGAGCATCTGGTGCTTGTCGCCGTGCTCGTAGCTCAGGACCCCGCAGAAGCTCATGCCATCTTGTCGTTCGACGATCACGCGATCGATATCCATTCCGCCTCCGTTGCCGTGTGGCCAAGGACTGGGTGCGTGGCGCGTCCTGGGCATGAAGTGCGGCCCATTCTATCTCCGCGCCGACTCCCCCGGAAGGCTTACCTGGCACCGAGGGCGATCGCCATCAGCGGGCCGAAGCAGGTCACGATGATCCCCAGCATGAGGGTGATGGCGCGCTTGGCGCGATCGCGCTTCTTCTTGAGCCACTCGCCCTGCAACGCCAGGGAGCACTCCCGTAGCTGGGTGCGCAGGGCGGCCGCGTCGTCGCGCGAGGCGAGGACCGCTCCGACCATCCGGTGCAGCTCGGGCACGTCGCAGCGCTGCGCCAGGGCGACCAGCGCCTCCTGGCGGGTGTGGCCGAGGCGGGTCTCCTGCAGGTAGCGGAACAGCTCGTTCTTGAGGGTGCGATCGCCCTTTCCCTTCTCGCGCACCACGTTGCCCAGGGCCGATTCGAAGCTGACCCCCACCTCGACCAGGCAAACGATGCGGTCCAAGAGGGCCGGCACCGACCATGCGATGGCTTCTTTGCGGCGCTGGAGGCGCCCCTCCATGTAGCCCCCCAGCAGGTACCACCCGAGCAGTGCCAGGGAGCCGCCGCCCACCACCCCCCAGGTGGTGCCCGAGCGGTCCATCAGCCACCAGCCGTAGCCGATCCCGAGGGTCAGAGCGAGCGAGGCCATCATCAGGCTGACGCTCAGCGAGCGCCGGGCGGTCCGCGCCATCCCACGCCAGATCTTCCGAGGCTCGAAGGCCTCCGACACCCAGGTGGCGATCAGGGCCCAGCGTCCCCCGCGGCCCGCGAATTCGGCGTCGTCCTCCAGCAGCCCCAGGCGCCGCGCGACCACCCGTCGGCGACGCAGGGCGCGCTCGAAGGCGAGGACCGTGACGCCCGCCGTCACGGTGAGGATCGAAAGCACGATGGCCAGCATGGCTTGCACCCCCATTACGTGCGTCCAACAAAACCAGGCATGTGTCGTGTCTGGCCGCCGTTGGCGGCTCCAAGGAACAGTTTTGTCGGACGCACGTTACCCTCCCCGTCCGAGGCCCACGCACACCCGGTTGATGGCGAGGGTCCCCGCGCAGAACAGGCCGAGGATCACGACCTTGAGCAGGCTGAGCCCCTCCGGCCTCGCGAGGGGCTCGATGGCGACCACGGCTACCGGCACCACCAGGACCCAGGCCAAGAGGCGCACCGAACGCTCGATTCGCCCGGCCTCTTGCCGGCTCTGGTGGCGACCGGCGAGTACTTCGTGAACGTTGAAGAGGGCAGCGGCCAGGCGCTGGCCCCGATCCTGGGGAACCGAGAGGGCGGTTGCGACCATCTCGGCCTCGGGCACCGGGTTGCGGCGGGCGAAGGCCAAGAAGGCGTGCTCTTCGGTAGCGCCGGCGGTGATCGCTGCGTGGATCAGGGCGAACTCCCGGGCGATCCCGCGCGGGGCCTGCTGCGCGACGGCCTCGAGGGCCCCGAAGAAGGAGTTGGTGTCGCGCAGGTGGTTCGCCATGATGTGCAGGGCGACGGGCATCTGCTGCGAGACATGCGAGAGCCGGCGCTGACGCCGCCACCAGCCGAGGCCGAGCATCCAGGCCAGCACCAGGGCGCCGCAGGCGATGGCGCGCTGGGGCCCCCAGGCCCAGGCCGAGACCCCCAGGGCCGCGGCGAGGGCCACGATGGGCGCCACGAAGCGCAGCCACCTGGCCTGCAGGCTCCGGCGCTGCTTGCGCCGCGCCTTGGCGCGCCGCCGCTCCTGGATCTTGCGGGTCTGGGGCGAGTCGAGGGGGACGAGCCCGGGGCCCGCCGCTTCGAGCGCTCCCAGCCGCGAGCGGACCAGCCGCGCGCCGTGGTGCGGCACGAACCACAGGACGACGAGCGCCAGGATCGTGGCGCCGAAGAAGACGAAGACGTAGTTCATGGCCCTAGGCCCCGAAACCGGTCGCGGGGCCCTTCTTGATCCAGGCGATGAACTGCTCCAAGGGGTTGGCGGCCTTGAGCTGGACCAGCGCCCGGGTCTGAGGCTCGGTGAAAGAAGCGATCAAGCGATCGAGATCCCGCGCGAACGCGCCGCGCGGCTCGGCCTGGAGCATGGGGACGCCCTGGTTGATAGCGCTGCGGGCGCCCACGGGATCGGCCTGGAGCTGGAAGTCGATCCCGCGGCGCAGGATCTTGCCAGCCTCTTGGCGGCTCACGTCGCTCTTCTCGCCCCAGGCGACGAGCTCGAAGCGCGCGGTGTCCAGGCGATCCTCGCGCCACTGGGCGAGGTCCCGCTGGAGGGCGCGGATGTGCGCGATGTCGAGGAACATGGGCACGTAGACCCGGTCCGAGAGCTCCAGGATGACCCGGTTGATCGCGCGCAGGGCCGGGTGGCTGTCCACCACCACCCAGGCGTCACGCTGGCGCAGCAGGTGCACGAGGTTCCGCAGCTTCTCGGGGGCCTCCTCGCGATCGCCCTTGGTCCACCCCAGCAGCTTGATGCCCGTCGGGTGGGGGCAGAGAGCCCCGTCGAGCCGGCCGCCCGCGAGCACCGAGGCGATCCCCTGCGGGGGCTGGAGGTTGAGGAAGAGGTCCAGATCCCCATGGAAGCAGGCGCCGTCCACCAGGATGGTCTCGCGGCCGGTAGCGCGGAAGAGGGCGATCGCGAGGTTGACCGCGAGCGTCGAGCGCCCCGCTCCGCCCTTGGGGCTGTAGCAGGCGATGACCTTGCCGGGGTGCGGCCCGTCGTCCAGGCCCTCGGGGACCGTTTCGGGAGCGGCGAGCCGCTCCAGGAGCTGGATGAGCGAGGCCCGCTCCTCGGTGGGCACGAAGTCGCTCACGCCGGCCTGCATCAAGGCGAGGCGGCTGGCCTCGTCCTCGGGGGTCCCTAGCGCCACCACCTTGGCCCATGGGGCCACCGTCTGGAGCCTGCGCGCGGTGCCGAGGGTATCCTCGCTGATGCCGACCAGGACCAGGTCGGGCTGGCAGAGCGAGGCGAAGTGGATCCCCGCCTCGCCTTCGTGCACCTCGCCGATCAGCTGACAGTTCTCGAGGTTGCGGATGTCCGCCCGGTGTCGGTCCCGGATCCCGTCGTCAGCGAGCAGCAGAGTGCGCAGGGGCTTGTTCATGAGCGGCCTCCTTGGCGTTTGGGGGTCGGGGCCTGGCGAAACTCGACCTGGAGCTCTTCGCCTTCCATGGTGAAGACCACGTCCCCGGGCTGCGAATGACGGATGATGATGCGCTTGGGCGCCGGTGGCTCAGCCTGTTTGCTCGTTGGGTGTTTTGCCGCTTTCGACGTGGAAGGGGCGGCCTTGATGGGGGGCGACTTCGTGGGGGCTGGCGAGGCGGCGCTCGTCCCTTTTGCCGAAGGAGACTTGACCACCGGCGGGGGGCTTGCGCTCGGGGAAACCTTGACCGCGGTGGACGGGCTCGCGGGGCTCGGAGTGGCCTTGACCATCGCCGAGGGACTCGCCGGGATCGACGGGCTGGCCTTGGGGGTCGCCGAGACGCTCGCCGCCGGCGACGGCTTCACGGCAAGCGAAGGGCTCGCGGGGGGCGCCTGCGTCGGGACGGCGACGCTGTGGGTGGCGGCAAGGGCGTGAGAGGCGGTGGCGATGGGGGACGGCCGGGGCGAGGCCGCCGCCACGCTGGGGGTTGCCTCTTGAATGCTTGCGGCCGAGCTCTCGGCGAGGGTGATGCCGTCCGCCTTCTGCGAGACGTACAGCACGCTCGAAGCGGCCAAGCCGCAGCAAACGGCGATCGCGAATCTGAACGGGGTCATGCCCATGGCCGGAACCTCCTGTGTCCCGGGCACCATACCCCCCGACTCTTGCGCGCAGATCGCCCTTAGGTTACGCGCGGATGAACGAAGGCTTGAGCCTTTTGCCTCAGGGGCCGGTCGCTGCCGAAGGAGCGATCGCCTCCAGCAGGGCCGCCGTCGCCTCGACGATCTGGCGCTGTTGCTCCTCGCGCGAGAGGGTCGCTTCCAGATCGCCGGCCTGCGCTCCGTACCAGCCGAATTGCGCGTGGTTGCCTCCTTCGAGCGACACGAAGCGGGTATCGGTGGGTAGCCAACGCGCCGAGTCGCGGACGGCCTCGGGCTTTGAGCGGCCGTCGCGGGTGCCCCAGATCGAGACGACCTTGAGCCCGCTCGACTTCAGGTCCGTGCCTGAGGCCGGATACGACGCCCAGAAGACGAGCCCCTTGAGCTTTTCCGAATGCTCGGCGGCGTACGAGGCCGCGGCCACGCCGCCGAGCGAGTGCCCGCCGATGGCCCAGGCCGTGATCTCGGGGTGGCGCCGGATGATGTCGTCGGCCGCGTTGCCGTTGAAGAGAGAGAAGCCGAAAGGCATGCTCGCGAGGATCACCCGGTGGCCGCGCTGGGCGAGCGCGCGCGCGGCTGGGGCGTAGGCGCGCGGGTCCACCGAGGCCCCCGGGTAGAGGATGAGCCCCGTGCGGGGCGAACCGGTCGCGGGCGAGAGGACGATCTCCTGCTCGGAGTCGACGCGCACCTCGGCCGTGGAGCGCAGGGCCTCACGGGCCTCGGCCATCACCGGGACGAGAAACCATTTCTGGCCCGCTTTCACGGGGTCCGAGGGCTGGACCCCGCACGCGGCCAGCAGCATGGGGAAGAGGAGCAGGGGGATGATGCGGTGCGACGCTGGGATCGACATGGCAGCCTCACGAGCGTGGGGGGTCGTGGTACTTATAGTAGCAGCCCCTCGCCCCTCGACAGAGAAAGCCCATGCACGCGACCTTGCCCCTTCTCGCCTCGGCCACCCTCGCCTTCTCGCCGCTTGCGACCCCGTCGGCACTGCCGGGGGCCACGAGCGTCGCGGGCAGCCCGCGCTACTCGCCCGAGCTCGCAGGGGCCCTGGGGCTTGCGGGGGTGACCCTCGCGTTGCCCCCCACCCTGGCGGGCACGAACCCGGCCCTGACCGGGACCATCTACCTGGTGGGGACCAGCGCCGGCTACTGGTACCAGGGCGAGTGGCTCCGCGCCGCGCTCACGCCGGTGGGGGATCTGGCCGCCGGAGCCGGCGGCTTCTACCTCGGCAGCCAGGTGCTGCTGCCCCTGGTCGCGGGGAAGCCCTACGCCCTGAGCAGCGACACGGGCGTCCAGTGGGCGCAGATGGGCGCGCTACTCGGGGTGCTCGCCTTCCATGGCTTCGTCGCCTGGGATGCCTATCGCCTCGCCGCCGAGAAGAACAAGGCGGCCGAGGTCAAGCCCTGAGGAGGCGCGATGCCCGAGTCCTGGAAGACGCGTCTGACGCGCTGGTCCTTCAACCTGTTCCCCGCGTATCGGGGCTCAGGGGCGCGCATCCGCTACATCGCCGGGGATTGGCGTGAGGTCCGCATCGACCTGCCGCTCTCCTGGCGGACTCGCAACTACGTGGGCACCATCTTCGGCGGGAGCATGTTCGCTGCGGTCGATCCCATCTACATGGTCATGTTGATCCGGAGCCTGGGCCCGGGCTACGTGGTCTGGGACAAGAGCGCCGCCATCCGCTTCCTGAAGCCCGGGCGCTCGACGCTGCGCGCGCAGTTTACGCTCGACGAGGCCGAAATCCAGGAGATCACGCGATTGACGGCCGAGGGCGCTGCCGTGAACCGCACCTACCGTGTCGCGCTCGTCGATGGCGAGGGCACCTGCTGTGCTGAGATCGACAAGACGATCCACATCCGCCGAAAATAGCGAGCGAGGTTTCCTTCATCCTCCCGTAACCGATGCACCACGTGCGGGTCATCCGGATGCCATACGATCCGGCGCAACCCTTGAGTGCTCGACTTCAGGAGGGATGCATGAAGACTTGGATCCGGGCCGCGCTAGCCGGTAGCATGGCCCTCGCGCTGGCGGCGTGTGGCGGTGAGGGCCCCGCGGGCACCACCTTGCCGGGCGACGATGTGCCCCACGAGGTGACCGCCGAGTACACCCCCGGCGAGGTCTCCACCTCGCCCTCCATCGAGCAGGCACGCGCCGGCATCGTGGCCTCGACCCTGGCGGGCACCGGCGTCGAGGGGAGCCTGGACGGGGCGGGTACGAGCGCGACCTTCAAAGCCCCCGAGGGCCTCGCGGTCGCCGCGGACGGCACCCTCTACGTCGCCGAGCCCTACGCCTACCGGATCCGCAAGATCAGTCCGAGCGGTCAGGTCTCGACCTTCGTCGGCGGGCAGAGCGAGCAGCCGGGCCGCGCCGATGGGCTGGGCAAGCAGGCCCAGTTCATGGGCCCCAAGGACGTGGCGATCGCCCCGAGTGGCGACCTGTACGTCGCCGACTTCGACGCCGTGCGCAAGATCAGCCCGAGCGGCCAGGTCTCGACCCTCGCCCTCAAGAACCCCGACGGCAGCGCCTACGACCCCATCGAGCTCTTCGGCATCGCGATCGACGCCTCGTCCAACCTCTACGTCTCGAGCACCTACTGGATCGACAAGATCTCGCCCCAGGGCGTCGTGACCCGCTACGCGGGCAACGAGGGCCGCGGCTTCGCCGATGGGCCGGGGGCGCGCTCCTACTTCAACCTGCCGCGCAAGCTCGCCTTCGACGGCGCCGGCAATCTGTACGTCGCGGATTACGGCAACCTGCGCATCCGCCGGATCGCCCCCGATCGCACGGTCAAGACCATCGCGGGCAACGGGATCCTCGGCTTCACCGACGGCGACACGAGCCACTCGCGCCTCAACTTCCCCATGGGCCTCGCGGTCGACGCCTCGGGCCGGGTGATCGTCGCCGACACCTACAACCACGCGGTCCGCGAGATCGGCGCCGACGGTCGCATCCGTACCGTGGCGGGTAACAACTGGCCGGGCTTCACCGACGGCACGGGGGCCATCCAGTTCCGCCGGCCGGGAGACATCGCCATCGCCCCCAACGGCGCCATCCTCGTGGCGGACATCGACAACGCGCGGATTCGCGTCTTGCGGTAAGCGCCCATGCACCGAGCCCTCAGGCCCCTCTTCCCCGTGATCGCCCTCGCGCTGGCCGCCTGCGCGCTCCGCAGCCCTGCCGGGACCGGGGAGCCTGTGCCCGGCAAGCTCCCCGCACAGGCCACCCCCACGCCGCGCCCCAGCACGACCCCCGCCCCGACGCCGACCCCGCTCGCGGGCGATCGCGACCTGGCCATTCAGACGGTGGCCGGCACCGGGGTGGCGGGCTACTCCGAGAACTCCCAGCAGCCGAGCGCCGCGCAGCTCAACACCCCCACCGGCCTCGCCATCAACCGGGGCGATTTGCTCATCGCGGACTCGCTCAACCACCGCATCCGCAAGCTCACCTACGACGGCTTCCTCGTCCCCTTCGTGGGAACGGGCGAGCCCGGCTACAACGGGGACGGCCGCAACCTGAGCTACCTCCAGGTCAACGCCCCCTACAAGATCGTCTCGGACGACGCCACGGGCCTCATCTTCTTCTCGGATCGAGGCAACGGGGCCATCCGCTGCATCGACCTCAACAACTTCCTGATTACCATCGCCGGGCGCGGTACCCTGCCGCTCACCCCCGGGGCCGAGGACCTGAACGGCCTCGACGTCAAGCTCGACGGCCCCGCCGGCTTGGCCTTCGACTCGCAGGGCAACCTGTACGTCGCAGAGATGAACGCCAACCGCATCCTCAAACTGGACGGCAACCACAGCTGGCGGATCTCGGTCTACGCGGGCACGGGTCAGGCGGGTTTCGGTGGCGACAACGGGCCGCGCCTCGAGGCCCGGTTCGACAAGCCGTCCGACATTGCGATCGACGCCCAGGACAACGTCTACGTGGCCGACATGGGCAACCACCGCATCCGCAAGATCGCCCCGGACGGCACCGTGAGCACCCTCGCCGGGGTCGGCCTCGCGGGCTTCGGCGGAGACGGCGGCCCCTCCGAGGAGGCCTGGCTGAGCCTGCCGACCTCGGTCGCCGTGGACAACCAGGGTAGCGTCTTCGTGGCGGACAGCGGCAACCACCGGGTTCGGGCCATCAAATCCGACGGCACCATCACCACCCTCGCGGGCACGGGCACGGCGGGCTATTCAGGCGACGGCGGCTTCCCCTTTTTGGCCGCCCTGCGCACCCCCTTCGCCCTGGCCTACACGCCTTCCGAGGGGCTGTTCGTGGCCGAGCGTGACAACCACGTGGTGCGGCACTTCAACGTGCCTTAGAGGCGCTTGGAACGCCTATTGACCGAAGGCCTGGGCGGAGACGCGCACTTTGAGCAGGGCCACCAGCCGCACGCGCAGCGCGTCGGTGCTCTTGAGCGTCACTGGTTGCCCCTTGGTGCCCGGCGAGGTCAGCCGCAGCCCCACCGTCTTGGCCTCCTGGAAGAAGGGGAGGTCCCCGGCCGCGAAGTCGAGAAGCGAGCGGGCCGTCGCGCTGCCGTCACCCAGCGAGAGGGTGCGCACCAGCGGGCTGGGATCGGCGAACGGATCGTCCTGCTTGCTGAAGAGCAGGTGGAGGTCGACCGGGATCCGCAGGCCATTGTCCACTTCGGCGGCGATCGCAAGCCGCTCGACCTGGCCCTGGGCGAGGCGCGCCTTGGTGGCCGCGTCCAGGGTCAGGGGGGTGGCGGGCCTCAGATCGTAGGGCGCTGCCTCCTTGCCCGGTCCTATCTCCTTGAACACCAGGCTCACGGGAACGACGATTGCAAGCTTGCCCGAGACCTGGTCGTCGCGGGTCAGGGGGACCGCCGCCCCCTGGGTGTCGATGACGACCTCGGCGCCCGTGACGAGGGACTTTGCGCCGATATTGAGCAGCTCCATCAGGTTGGAGTTCGTCTCGTTGATGTCCAGCACGCTCGTACGGGTGACCCCGCGCGTCTCCGAGCCCGAGAAAGTCGTGTTGCCCGTATAGTTCAAAGTTCGGACCGAGCCGTCCTTGAGCACCGCCTGGATTGTGGGCCGGACCTCGCCCGAGAGCTGGCTGCGGTTGTCGAGCCGCAACTGCAGGCCGACGCGCCTGAGCTCCACCCCTAGGCGCGTGAACTCCTTCGGCAGCTCCACCGGGGTAGAGGCGGTCGCCACCGTGATCGTCTTCTTCACCACCGCGCGGGCGCTGTCGATCACAAGAGGGCTGATCGCCACTTCGGCCTCGAAAGGCGGATCGGTGCGAAAGGCCGCCATCCTGCCGCTCAGCGGGGCGAGGTTCGAAGGCAGACGATCCACCCCGTCCTCGGTGTCGAAGGTCCGGCCCGATAGGGTTGCCGTGACGGGCTCGCCGGTCAGGCGCGTGCCCGAGAGGGGGATCTCGTGGCGCGACTCGCTGAGCGGCAAGCCTGCCGGGATGTCGGCGATCGCCGAGAGGGGCTGCCCCTGCGCGTTCACGATCCCCGAAAGACCGAGGTTGAGCCGGGTGTGGAAGCCGTAGCCGTTGCGCACCTTGAGGGTGAGCGAGCCGCTCGCGACGGTCACCTGCGAGATGGAGTGGATCTCCCCGTCCTCGGGCACCTTGAGGGTCCCGATGCTCTGGGTCGAGGTCGGGATCGCCTGGGCAGCCAGCGAGATCGCCTTGATCCGCAGCGTCGAGTCGACCGAGGTCGAGAGCCGCTGGGCGTCCGAGAACTGCTTGAGGCGCAGGCCGGCCCGGAGGGCGCCTTCCGCGCGAAAGGAGATCCGCAGCCCGCCCGCGACCACCTTGTCGGCATCGAGGGGGATGGCGATCGTGTCGCCGTCCTGCAAGATCACGGTGGGGTTCGCGACGCGCCAGGTCTCGTTCAGGTCCTCATCGCCGCTCGTGATCGTCAGATCCCTGAGGGCGAGCCGGACCAGGTGGCGATCATCGCCGCCGAGGTCGCTCTGCACCTTGAGGGTGATGACCGAGCCCGCGTCGAGCCGTGCGCCGCGCAGCTGGCCGAGTCCCACCGACTTGACCTGGGGGTCGGGGGTGAAGGGAATGGGATCGCTCAGCTGCACGTCGGGGGCCCCGGGGGTGTGGATCACGTCGCCGATGGTCAGGCCCGGCGCCCCCGAAGGCAGGTTCGAAAGGTTCAGGCTCGCGAAGCTAAGCGCCGGTCCGCTTATGCCGTGCTGCTCGAGCGCCGGCATGCTCGGCATGGGGGCGGGGACCGCCGAGGCCGTCGCGGGGACCGTCAGCGCCTCGGCGACCTTGTAGGCGGGAATTTCCTTGGGATCCGGGCGCAGGGCGTAGGTCTGGTCGGCCTCCACGGACAGGGGCAGGCTCGAGCTCGCCTCCGCCAGCTTCGAGAGCGGCAGGGTCGCCTCCCCGAGACCGACCTTCAGGTCCACGGGCCAGCTGGGCAGGGCGCTGGTGGCCGCGCCGTTTCCAAGTCGCCCGACCGTCTGGATGAGCTCGAGCCCGCACCCCGTCACGCAAAGGGCGGTGAAGGCTGCAAGCGAGATGAGGCGAAGCGGGACGGGCGCCATGGAGACCTCGAAGCGAGACGGCAAGGGCCATGCAGGAAGCTTAAGTGCTTATACCACGCTTGCGTGTTCGTCATCCGTGAGCATCGTGAGGGTGCTAGAATCGAAGCATGATGAACACCAGCAAACAAGCAGCCTGGACGCGGCCCGATGGGCGTCCGACCCCCGAAGCCACCTACATGCGCCTCGCCTTCATGTGGGCCGAGCACTCCACCTGCTCGCGCGCCCAGGTCGGGGCGGTGGTGACTACCGATGATTTGCGCCGGACCGTCGGTCACGGGTACAACGGCGGCGGCGTCGGGATGAACGACAACGGCTGCGCGCACGAGGGCAAGGTCCCGGGCGCCTGCGAACACCTCCATGCCGAGGAGAACGCCCTGCTCTTCTGCAATTACGAAGGCCCCAAGGTCCTCTTCGTCACCATCGAGCCCTGCTTGATGTGCGCCAAGCGCATCGTCAACAAGGGCGGGATCCGCAAGGTCTACTACGGCGAGGACGCCTACCGCGACAAGCGCGGCATCGCCTACCTGGAGCGCGCGGGGATCGAGGCGATCCACTTCGCCCCGCCGACACCTTGAACGCAAAAGAGGGGGACCCGAAAGGGTCCCCCTCTTGTTTTTGGCGAAGGCTTACTTGGTCAGTTCGACGTCGTAGGTCTTCTTGTTCTTGGTCTTGAAACCGAGCAGGTCGGTCTCGTAGATCGTGACGGTTCCCTTCAGCTTCAGCTTGCCGCTCTTGTCGCGATCCAGCTTCAGGTCGCAGTTGAGCCAGCCGTCGCCGTCCTTGTAGTGCTCCTTCTTCTTCTCGTCGGTGAACGAACCGTTGTTCGAGTAGGAGGTCGGACCCATCCGGTCGAACTTGTCCGCGTTGAACCAGCTGTCGAAGTTGTACTGGAAGCTCTTGTTGCTGTACTTCTTGATGTTCAGCAGGTAGTCGTAGGAGTTGCCGGACCTGCCCACGCTCTTCCAGCTACCGATCCAGTCCTCCATCGTGAAGCCCTTGTCGCTGGCGACGACCGGAGCCGGGGTCGGGAGGGAGAGGACCGGCGCCGGGGTCGGGGCGATGACGCCGGGAACCGGAGTCGGGGTCGCGACCGGCTTGGGCAACGAGATGGTGTTGTCCGAGGGCAGATTGACGTTGCCGGCGCCCGTGCCGCCCGTGGTCTCCTTCTTGGTCTCCGAGACGATGGCCTCGTCGGCCTTGAAGACGGCGCGCTTCTGCGAGCCGGCCACCGAGGTTGCGCTGCCGCCGCTGCCGCTATCCGACAAGAAGGTCGCGCTCTTGGCCTTCGCCGCCTCGTTGGAGGCCAGCGAGAGGGGCACCTTGGCGAGCAGGACGTCCTTGCTGTTGGTGACGTACTTCTCCTTGACCAGCGCGTCCCAGTCCACGTAGCCGGACAGGCTGTCCTTGACGGGACCGCCGACGTTGCCCCAGGCCGTGTAGTCGAGCTTGGGATCGGGCTCGCTCATGAGGGTCCCGTAGATGCCGTCCGACCACTGGAAGTGGTAGGAGAGCTGGTTCCGGGTCTGCTGCTGCTTCATGTTCCAGATGGGGCTCTTGTACTGGACATCGTCCCAGTTCTCGAACTTGACCAGCTTGTAGACCTCGTAGATGCCGTTGTCCAGCTTCTCCTTCGAGGGGTTCTTGAGGTCGGTGCGAACCTCGCGGGGGGTCCGCGACACTTCCACACGCTCCGCATCGAAGCGCTGGGTGCCGGCACCGACGTACTGGCCCTGAGGCGTGGAGGCTACCAGCTTGCGGGTGATGGCCGAGTCGGCCACGAAGTAGTTGCGATCACGGAAAGCGACCATCTCCCAGTGACCGGCGCCGTTGGCACCGGAGGGCAGCGGCGAGCTGACCGGGTCGGGGACGAACTCGGTCACCGGGCGCTGACCGACCAGCACCCAGCCGGCACCCGCTTCGGGCACCCAGCTGCGCACGGTCCGCTGGCTGGTGAGCACCCAGCCGGGACCGGGATCGGGGGCGGCGGCGAGCGCCGGGGCGACCGGCAGCAGAGTGCCGGTGGCCGCGAGCGCGAACATCGCCTTATAGAGCTTATTCATTCTCATGATGATGGACTCCTCTCAATCTTCAGCGACGGGCCGGCAGTGCCGGCGGCAAGGTTACTTGTTCTCTTCGGTGGCGAACCAGACTTCCTGGATGCCGAACTCCTTGCCGTCCCGCGTGAAGGTCGCGCGCTCGAGGTACTCGCCCGCCTCGTTGGTGATGAAGCGTGCCGGCAGCTTGATCTCGGTGATGCCGAGGGCCGAGAGCTTGTGCAGCTCCTTGGCGGTCGCCTTGCCGTCGCCGTCGTCGATCCAGACGAGCATGTCGTCGAGGGCCTTGCCCTTGATGATGCCGAGGTTGGCCGGGATCCCACCGGTGCTGGAGGCCAGCTTGGCGTTGGGGTCGAAATCCTTGGCGAGCTTGAAGAAGCCGCTGAAGTGGCCGCCGTCGTCGCCGAACAGGTTCGCGATGGTGAGGTTCTTGCCTGCCTTGACGAGGTTGAGGGACTTGTTCTTGCGGTTGTCGACCAGGATGCCGTCGCCGCCCTTCTTGACCCACTCGGTGCGAAGGGGCTTGCCGGTACCCAAGAGGTCGAACATGACCGAGCCCTGGGGAACGAAGGTCCGGTTGTTCTTGGCGCGGAACTTGGCCGAGCTCTTGCCCGTGACGTCGACCTTGCCGTTGCCGTTCAGGTCGAGCACCAGCGGGTCGGCGAGGCTGCCCTTGCCGGTCATCACGATGTCCCAGGCCTGGAGCAGAGCCGCTTGGCTGATGTCCTTGGTGCTGCCGATGTACTCGTTGCCGTGGATGGCCGCGGCCTCGAGGGGCCAGCCGCGCTGGGCAGCGCCCCAGGCCCGGTAGGCGGCGTTGTTGCTGACGTCGATCATCGGGGCGCCGTAGCCGCCAGTGGCGACCAGGGCCTTGGCGAGCTCGAGGGCCAGAGCGCCAGCCTGGCTGTAAGTGCTGGCGTTCGCGAGCTGGCTGCCGTACTTGGCGCGCCAGGCGTCGATAGCCGCCTGACGGGCCTTGTCCTGCTTGACCTGGTTGATCTTGGCGAGCAGCTCGGCGTCCGAGACGTTGGTCGTGGTGCCGAAGCTCGCGGCGATCGCGTCGTAGTCCGCCTGGGTCAGGCCCGAGCCCGCGCCCAGCTGGGCGAGGCGATCGGCGATGCTCTCGTAAATGTACTCGGTGTAGCTGACGAAGGTACCCGACTGGCCGTTCTGGACGCCGCGGGTGAAGGTGGTGGGGCCGTTGACGACCTTTTGCTGCGCTGCCTGCGCGAGGGTGGGGGCGGTGAGAATACCAACGGAAAGGCCGAGCGTGAGGGCTCGGTTCAACCATTTTGTCTTCATAGGTGCTCCTTATTGCGAGGCTGACTCGCTGACTTGCTTTACCAAAACACCTGCTATGACAAGGGATTGCATCCCTCTTTATCAAGGTACGTCGGGGCGTGGCTCCAATCCCCATGTACCCATCAACCTAGGGTTTCGGCGGGATTTATGAAAGATTTCGTAGACTTCTAATCAATCCAAAACAATTGCCCCTCCCGGGGCGGGAAATGGCCGGCGGGAGGGGCGAGAAACGAGGGTTACTTCTGGTCGTCGCCGGCGAACCAGACCTCCTGGATGAGGGCCTGCTTGCCGTTGCGGGTGAAGGTCGCCTGCTCCAGGTACTCGCCGTCCGCGTTGGCGACGTAGCGGGCGGGGAGCTTGAGCTCGGTGATGCCGAGCGACTGGAGGGTGAAGAGCTCCTTCTCCTTGGCCACGCCGTCGCCATCGTCGATCCAGACGAGCATGTCGGCGAGCTCCGCGCCCGAGATCAGGCCGGCGTTTCGCATGCCGAAGGGCCCGTTGGCGCTCGCCAGCTTGGCGTCGGGGTTGAACTCCTTGGCGAGCTTGTTGAAGCCGCTGAGGTGGCCGCCGTCGTCGCCGAACAGGTTGGCGATGGTGAAGTTCTTGCCCTGCTTGACGAGATCGAGGGCCTTGTTCTTGCGGTTGTCGATCAAGAGGCCGTCCCCCTTGCCGACCCACTCGGTGAGGATCGGGGTGCCGGTGCCGCGGATGTCGAACTTGACCGCGCCCTGGGCGACGAAGGCCATGTTCTGCTTGGCGCGGTGCTTGGCCGAGCTGAGGCCGGTGACGTCGATCTTGCCGTTGCCGTTGAGATCGAGCACCAGCGGGTCGTTGTAGTTGAAACCGCGGTTGTTGAAGACCGAGTAGGCCGCGTTGTAGGCCGCCTGGTTGGTGGCGATGCCGAGGGCCGCGGCGAGCTTGGGAGCGAGGTCCTGGGCCAGGAACGAGTGGCTGTAGCTGGTCGGCCACGAGTAGCGCGACACGCTGTTGCCGCCGTAGGTCCAGTCGCGCATGGTGGTGATCACGTTGCGGATCTGCTGGTCGGTGGCGTTGGGGTTGCTCTTCAGGAACTCGAGCACCGCCGCCTTGCTGACGCCCCAGCCGCCGCCGCCCATGGCGTTCCAGACCGCGTCGAGACGGCCGGAGAGCGCGGCGATCGCCTTCTGGTAGAGGATGTCGTTGATGGCCGCCTGCAACTGCGCGTCGGTCGGGTTCTGGCCCTTGAAGCGATCGGCGAGGGCCTGCAGGTCCGCAGGCGAGAGCTCGGAGGCGCCGGGCATGCCCGCGATCCGGTCGGCGATGCTCTGGTAGGTGTACTCGATGTACTCGTGGGTGTTGCCCTTGATCCCGTCGCGGGTCTCTGGGATCTTGGAGGTGGGGCCGTTCATGGTCTTGGTCGCCGCCATGGCGAGGGTGGGGGCCGTGAGGATACCAGCGGTGAGCCCGAGGGTGAGGGCGCGTGTCATCCAGCTGTTTTGCATGGTACGTCCTTTCCTGCGACCGCCTGCGTCCGGGCCGGGCATCCGAGCGGAGCAAGCGGTTTCGAAAGCTGCTTGCTACAAGCGTTCCCTCGGCTGCTTTCCCCCTACATAGACAGTTCATCCACAGCACAAAAACCAGCCAGAAAAAGCCCGCCCCGAGCACTGCTCGGGGCGGGGGATCGGGGGCACGCGGCCCGGGTTATTTCTCGTTGGCGAACCAGACTTCCTGGATGCCGAACTCCTTGCCGTTACGGGTGAAGGTGGCGCGCTCCAGGTACTCGCCCGCCTCGTTGGTGACGAAGCGCGCGGGCAGCTTGATCTCGGTGATGCCGAGGGCCGAGAGCTTGTGCAGCTCCTTGGCGGTCGCCTTGCCGTCGCCGTCGTCGATCCAGACGAGCATGTCGTCGAGGGTCTTGCCCTTGAGGATGCCGAGGTTGGCCGGGATCCCGCCGGTGCTTGCGGCCAGCTTGGCGTTGGGGTCGAACTCCTTGGCGAGCTTGACGAAGCCGCTGAACTTGCCGCCGTCGTCGCCGAAGAGGTTCGCGATGCTGAGGGGCTTGCCCTGCTTGACCAGGTCGAAGGCCTTGTTCTTGCGGTTGTCGACCAAGAGACCGTCGCCGCCCTGGACCCACTCGGTGCGGATCTCCTTGCCGGTGCCCAAGAGGTCGAAGAGGACCGAGCCCTGGGAAACGAAGGTCATGTTGTCCTTGTTGCGGAACTTGGCCGAGCTCTTGCCCGTGACGTCGATCTTGCCGTTGCCGTTCAGGTCGAGCACCAGCGGGTCGGCGAGGCTCGTACCCGTGTACTGGATGACGATCGCCCAGGCCTTGAGCAGGGCTTGCTCGTTGATGACCGTGCCCGCCGGGGTGTAGTCCGGGCCGTGGATCATGGCCGCCTCGAGCGGCCAGCCGAGGCCGGTGCTGACGGCCCAGTTGTGGGCGGAACCGTACCAGTACTGACCGTCGAACCGCACGGTATTGCCCGAGTAGGCGCCGGTGGCCTGGAGCTTCTGGGCGAGCATCAGGGCGAGCGCGCCCGCCTGGCTGTAAGTGCTGGCGCTGCGCATCTGGGTGGCGTACTGGGCGGCGAACTGGTCGATGACGCCCTGGACGGTCTTGCTCGCCTTGATGCGGTTGATCTCGGCCTGGATCTGGGCGTCGGTCATGCCCGGATTCTGGGTGACGAGCTGGATGACGGCCTGGATGTCCGCGGCCGAGAGGCCGGAGCCCGCCGCGAGGTTGTTGACCCGTGAGGCCACGTCGACGTAGGTGTACTCGACGTACTCATGGACGTTGCCCTTCACGCCGTCGCGGGTCTCGGGAATCTTGACGGTGGGGCCGTTCATGGTCTTGGTCGCCGCCATGGCGAGGGTAGGGGCCGTGAGGATACCAGCGCTGATGCCAAGGGTGAGGGCCTGGGTGAGCCATTTCGTCTTCATAGCTGCTCCTTTTTGGTGCGTCGCAGAGGGACTACTTGTAAGTCAGGAGACGCCCTTCCGTTGGGCATGTACCCAGCGAGCGATGGTTAGTGGATGAATTTTAAGAAGATTTGGCGGCTTCAAAACAATCTCTAAACAAAACACCCTGAATGTTGTCCGAATTCTGGGAATGATGCCTGTAAATCCTGCTTGCTGGTAACTTCTTTCACGGAGTGAAATAAAGGAGATCGTATGCAGCTCAACCGGATGGTATCTGCCCTTTCCCTGGCCCTGACCGTCGCCTTGCTGGCTGCCCCTGTGTCGGCGGCCCCTCAGACCAAGACCATGGCCGGTCCGACCAAGAAGACCCCCGAGGTTCGCGACGGGGTCAAGGGGAACTGGCACGAGTACGTCGAGTACACCTACGAGAACATCGCCGATCGCCTCAAGGAGATCTACACCAAGGAGCTCGGCGGCACCTGGACCGAGGGGGACTTCGCCGCCCTGATCCCCAAGATCCAGGGTGGCCAGCTGACCTACGACCAGGTCACCTCCCTGGTGCGCGAGTCCAAGGACCTGCTTGATCACAACCCCGACTGGGCCAAGGAGTGGCACTCGCGCGAGATCGAGCCGGACAAGCTGCGCGCGGCCTTCGGCCCTTCCGGCGGTTGGATCGACGGCATCTCAGGTGATGCGACCAAGGCGGGAGTCTACCAGTCCTGGATCAACTCCGGGATCCCCGCCCAGAACGTCGAGGGCAACGGTGGCGACGGCATGTCGATCCTGGGCCAGGCCTCACGCCTCCTGCGCCTCTCCGAGCTGATGAACATGGGGATCCTGCCCGGTGGGCGCTTCAGCCTCCAGGGCGTCTTCACCCACTACATCAACCCCAACATGGCGAGCTTCACCTCGCCCTACTTCGCGCCCCTCACCGACCGCGATCGCAACGCCGCGGGCGGCAGCTGGACCGACATCCTGAGCCTGGTGCAGGCGGGATCCAACGCCGACCAGACCCAGCGCTCCATCTACGAGTGGTACTCCGAGGTCTGGGGTCAGGCCTACAAGATCGACATGAAGAACGTCACCGCGGCCCAGCTCCGTGATGCGGCCCTTGCGATCTACAAGACCGCCGCCTCGACGGCTTCGCCCATCGCGCTGGACCTGAACGACAACGGCCTGATCGGCGTCACCGGGCGCTCCACGGCCCAGGTTCGCCGCGACTTCAACGCCTTCGTCCGCGAGGGCTCGGTCCTCTTCGACCTCTTGGCCGACGGCCGCCGTATCCGCACCGAGTGGATGAACGCGGAGAACGACGCCCTCTTGGTCGATGACCGCAAGGGCGAGGTCACCAAGGCCGCCAAGGGTGACGGGGTCATCACCGGCAAGGTCCTCTTCGGCAACGCCGGCGGCTTCGAGAACGGCTACATCAAGCTCGCCATGATCCTGATGGAGCACAACCGCTACGCCTCAGCCGGCAAGGAAAAGCCCGTCTTCCAGACCGCCCTGCGCGGTTCTGCGCTGGAAGGCCTCAAGGCCTGGGTGGATCGCAACCACGACGCCAAGGTGCAGTCCGACGAGCTCTTCACCCTCTCGTCGCTCGGCATCACCGAGGTGGAGGTCTTCCCCAAGAAGGTCAAGAACGCCGCGGGCGAGACCCTCATCCAGTCCAGCTACACCCAGAACGGCAAGCGCAAGCTCGCCGAGGACGTCTGGTTCGCGGTCGATCTGAACGACACGACGGGTCAGTAAGCGATTCTTGCTCCCTCTCGAGCCCCGGCACTCAGGTGCCGGGGCTCTCGCCGTTGATGCCCAGCTCGCCGCTTGTCGCAGGGGGTATCATTCGGGCAACGCCCGAGCCACAAGGGGCCGGGCGGGATGACGCGAGGGAGGTTCACCATGGGAGTTGCCGTGAAGGCCTTGGCGATCGCCGCAACGGTGCTGGGTACGACGGCCTTGCCCGCATTCGCGGGGGACCACATGTGCGGGGGTGGGGGTGGGGCCGTTGCTGCGGGGACCGGGGCCTGCGTGATGCAGCCCTACACCAAGCAGTGGGGGCTCTCGGGGCGGGTCTTCGCCAATCAGGGGGGGAACGGCCACGTCTACACCATGATGGGCCTCGAGATGCTCAAGGTGAACGACGACGGCTGGAGCGGCGGCTTTGCCATGTTCCGCGGCCTCAACCTCGGCGATCAGACCAACGTCGACGCCACGACCCATGGCGGCTTTTTGGTCGGCAAGGCGTTCGATCTGGGGGCCATGAGCCTCGGGCTCGGCGTGTTGCTGGGCGGCGGCTGCATCATCACCGTCAGCCCGACGCTCGGCTTCTCGAACTTCGGCGCCTTCTTCGCGGGCGAGCCGCGCGTCAGCTTGGGGCTCAACATGGACGAGCGCCACAGTCTCACGCTGACCGGCAGTTACCTGGCGACGACGCGCATGAGCCAGGTCTCCGGCCCGGCGGTGACGCTGACCTGGTCGACCAAGTTGCCGAAGCGCTGCATGCACTGAGCGGTCGGCGCCCGGCTCAGAGGGCCATGGCGCTCAGCGGCTCCATGAAGGGCCTGAGAAGCTGGGAGACGATCAGCGCCTGGAACAGGAAAACGCGGGAGATCACCGGGGACAAGTAGGCCTCGATGAAGGTGCGCATGCGGGCGATGTGCGAATCGTACGCGCGGCGAGGCTCGTCGAAGGCGGCGTCCTCCAGGTCCTCGAAGAGGGCGCCGGGCGCCTCTTCGAGGGCCATCCAGTAGAAGATCCCCGCCAGCTGGCGAAGCTCGGCGGCTTCGAACGCTTGCGCCTTGGCGCGCAGGGCGTCGAAGGCGTGCAGGTCGCAATGGGCGACCCGGCTCCAGTCCATCCGGTAGGTGCGGCGGTTCGCGCTCAGCAATTCGTCCGCCTCGATGGGGCCCAGGACCTTGCGCAGGTCGTAGGCCAGCTTGTAGAGGGCCGAGGCGGGGTCGTAGGTGCTGGATCCCTCGTAGAGCCGATCCAGCAGCTCGGCCTGCTCCAGGCCCGCCGGATTGAGGGCCAGGTGTGCCATGAGCGAGAGCGCCTTCTTGCGGGGCCAGCGTAGCTCGGGGGCGTCCACCCGCCGAAAGGCGGTCTCGCCGAAGGTCGAGAGGTGGAAGAGGGGCGGCGCGGAGCGCAGGCCCAGCGTTTGCAAGACGCGCGCCTCGTTGTGCCAGAGGAAGGCTCCCTCGTCGCTCTGAAGCAGGGTCTGCGCCGCCTGAACAGCATCCTCATCGCCCTGGAGGTGCCGGACCCAGGACCGGTAGAGGGTGGCCCGGCACCGGTTGTCGGAGACGGTCCAGGGGATCGTCCTGAGCAGCTCGGCGGCCTCGTCCAGGGCGCCCGAGAAGATTTTGGAGCGGATCCAGCTGAGCTGGACGTTCTCCCAGAAGTGCGGCCGGCTCCTGACGGTGTGGAGGGCCTCGTAGTGATCGCGGACTCGGTTGGTCTCGCCGAGCACTCCGTGGGCCTGCATGAGCCAGAACCGTGCGATGAGGGGGACCTCGTCGCGGCTCAGCGAGTCGGCGAAGCTCAGGACCATCTCGAAGTTGCGCTTGGCGGCCTGGTACCGCCCGATGAAGAACGACCGGATCCCGAACAGGAGCAGGTAGTTGCAGAGGGCGTCCGGCTGGGCGGGCTTGAAGGCCTTGAGGGGCATGGCCAGGAGCTTGCCAAGCGGCGGCGGGCTCGCCTCGTCGAGCATCAGACCGTGCAGCGAGAGGCTGTAGGTGTAGAGCAGCTCGCGGTCGAAGCCGTAGGCCTCGCAGAGATGGATATAGCGCTCGGTGTAGCCTGGCGATCGCGCGACGTGGTGGAACTCGATCTGGTGGATGGCGAGCTGGGCGAGCGCCTGCGCGTGGTAGTAGACGGTCTGACGGTTGCCTTCGGTCGGGCAAGAGAGAACGGCCCGCATGGTCTCGGCGGCTTCGTGGGGGCTGCCGCCGAACCAGTGGTAGGTGCCGAGGCTGCAGAGCAGGCGAGCCTTGAGGGCGTGGTCGTCGGGGGATGCCTCGCGCTGGAGGGTGGCGTGGAGGTGATCGAAGGCTTCGCTATCCCTCAGGCGGGCGGCCGCGTCCATGAGGCCGAGGAGGGCCGCCTGGCGATCCGCGGGGGTCTCGGCGAGGTCCAGGGCCCGTTGGTAGCAGGCGCGCGCCTCGTCGAAGCGGTGGGCGCGCTGGCGCAGCAGGCCTTCGAGCGCCATCAGGGCGGATCGCTTGCGGCGCACGTTCGGCGGGATGCGATCCAGGATTTCGGGGAGGCGCTCCTCCTCGCGGCTGCCCCAGTGCCGGAGCCTGAAGGCCAGGATCTCGCCTTCCAGGTCGTGCCACACCTCGGCGGGAACGTCGGAGAAGGCGAGCGCTTCGTTGGCGATCGTCTGCCACGGCGCGCGCAGCCGGACCGTCCCGCCCATCTCCCTCCCGGCGAGGTTGCGCCGCACGAGCTCGTCGTCCACGGCGCAGGGAGTTCCTTCCCCGATCGCATGCAGGGTGAGCAGGCGGTTCTGGACCGCCGGCGGCAGCGCGAGCAGGTCGGCGCGCTGCGGCGCCTCGCGCCAGCGCGGGTCGTCGGCGTCGAGCCGCGCGCAGTTCGCGCGCCCGAGCTCGGGAAGCTGGTGGCGAGAGGCCACCGCGAGGGTGCCGCTCTCGGGGAAGTGCTGGAGCAGCGCCACCCAGTCGGCGGCGTCCGGCGCTCCTTCGAGCAGGTGAAAGTCGTCCAGGAAGAGCGCGAAGTCGGGGTGGGCTTCGACGATCGCAAGCGCCAGCAGCCCACCCCAGGAAGCGTCGGGCATGCGCTCGCGCAGCCGGTGGTAGCGCTCGGCGATCGCGGGCCAGCCGCCGAGGAAGCGATGGAGCAGAAAGCTCGAAACCCGGTCCTCGCGCGTGAGCTTGAGGTACTGAGCAGGGCCGGTGGCGCCCTCGCGCCAGCGGCAGAGCTGCGCGGTCTTGCCGGCGCGCGGCCCAGCGCTCAGGAGGATGGTGCGAGCGGGGGGATGAGGGGTGGAGCTTTCCATGCCTTCCATCATACCAAGTGACCCGGGATGGCTGCGGAAATGTGGATGATTTGTCTACCCAACCGAACGCGCCTGGCCGGATTGGGGCGGTTTTCTTGATTCAAATAAAAATAATCTTTTTAAAATCAATCAATCGTTGTAAAAATAGTCAGATTCTTGGGCATGACATGGCTGTCCCCCACCTGCTCGCTGAACAGGAGGCACGCATGCATCATCGCTGGAACCTTCACCTGGCCGTGGCTTTCGCAGGGCTGTTCCTTACTTGCGTGATCCCCGCGCGCGCCGCCGACCCTCAAACCAAGCGCATCACGACCCCGGAGCGCCGTGTCGACGGCGTGAATCAGGGCCAGAAGGGCTTCTGGATGGAGTACGACGAGTACGTCTACCGCTACGATCCGTGGCCCGACAATCTCAAGAAGACTTACAAGGACCTGTTCGGGACCTTGCCCAATCTCGACCACCTGATCATGCAGATCCATCACAAGGAGCGAACCCTGGAACAGGTCCTGGCTCAGTTCAAGCAGCTCAAGGGGGCGCTCGATGCGACCAACAACAACCCCTACAAGACGTCCTTCGGCGGTAACGTGACCTTCAACACCCAGTCCATCGACTTCGGGCTGGTCGACAAATACTACGGGCCCAACTGGAAAGGCGAGCACGAAGACAAGCGGCCCTTGATGGCCGCTCTCTACGCCTCGAACACGCCCATGTCGACGTACTATCCCAACTTGAGTGCAACCGGCAAAGAGGTCCAACGTCCCGTCACCGCCTCGTGCTTCATCGAGATCTCGCGCTTGGCACGGATCATCGAGATCATCGACGCGGGGATCCCCCTGCCCACGAACAGGCTCCAGGGAGCGTACTTCGGCGTCAGCACGAGTAATTCAGTGACCAATCAGATTTACAACATCGAACTCACCCGGGATAACCTGCGCGCGAGGATGGATCAGATCTTCCAGGAGGTCGGGAGGACCAACTCGAAGAAGGAGCCGCAGCGCACGAAGAGCGGGATGGGGCTGGATACCTACATCCCGGTGGATTGAACCTCAGTGCATGTTCTTGAAGGTGTCCATGATGCGCAGGATGGCCGGCCCCAGGGTGACGATGAACATGGCCGGGAAGATGAAGAACACCAGGGGGAAGAGCATCTTGATGGGCGCCTTCATGGCGGCTTCCTGGGCGCGCTGGCGGCGCTTGTTGCGCAGGTGCAGGCTCTGGGTGCGCAGCACCTGGCCGACGCCGACGCCCAGGTGGTCGGCCTGGATCAGGGCGGCGGTGACCCCTTCCAGGTCGGTGACCCCGCAGCGGCGCGAGAGGTCGTTGAGGGCCTCGGCCCGGGTGCGGCCCATCCGCACGTCGGTCATGTAGCGCCCGAGCTCTTCGCGGATCTCCTGGCCGTGGGCCGACTCGCGGCCGACGATCCGCAGCACCGAGCTGTCGAAGCTCAAGCCCGCCTCCACGCTGGAGGTGACCAGGTCGAGGGTGTCGGGCAGCGATCGCACCAGGGCGTCCTTGCGCTGCCGGATCCGGCCGGTGATCCACTGATCCGGCCCCATGGCCCCCACCAGGGCGATGATGGCACCCGTCATCATGGCGACCCCCGAGTTGACGCCGCTCAAGAGCCAGAAGGTGATGGCCGCTACCGCCAGGAAGAGGGCCTTGAAGGCGAGCAGGGCCTGGATGGCGTAGGGGCCGTAGAGGCCTGCCTGCTGGAGGCGCTGGACGAGGCGATCGCGCTGGCTCTTGGGGGTCAGGCGCTCACCGAGCTTGGCGAAGGCCCCCAGGCCGGGCAGGACCGCCCGCTGGAAGAACGGCTGCTCGAGGAGCTGCGCGCGGGGCATGCCCGGGGCGCCGGGGGTGTCCGCGATCGCGTCGATCCGGCGCATGGTGGCGCGCTCGCGCGGGGTGGCCAGAGAGAGGCCGACGAGCGTCGCCGCGGTGACGGCGATGAAGGAGAGGGTGGCGGTCCAGATGGGTTGAGCCATGGTGGGATTCCCCTTAATACTTGATGTCGACGATCTTGTTGATGAAGTACACGCCCAAGAGCTGCGAGACGATCGCCCCGCCGATGAGCAGGTGCCCGCGCGGATCGATGAAGAGCATCTTGATGTAGTCGGGGCTGATCAAGTAGAACAGGACCGCGATGCCCGCGGGCAAGCAGGTCAGCACGATGCCCGACATGCGCCCCTGGGCGGTCATGGCCTGGACCTCGCCCGCGACCTTGATGCGGTCGCGGATGGTGTCGTGGATGTTGTTGAGGATCTCGCTCAGGTTGCCGCCCGTTTCGCGCTGGACGATCATGGCGGCGACCACCAGCTCGATGTCCACGGTGCCGATGCGCTCGGCCAGGTTGGAGAGGGCCGTCTCGATGGGCAGGCCCCAGTTGATCTCGGAGACGGTGGTGGCGAACTCCTGGGCGATGGCGCCCGACATCTGCTTGGAGACGATCTGGAGCGCCTGGATGAAGGAGTTGCCCGCTCGCAGGCCGTTGATGACGAGCATCAGGGCGTCGGGCAATTGCTCGTTGAGCGCCTTCATGACCTTGGAGCGCTTCTGGGCGAGCTGCAGGAAGGGCACCGCCGCGCCGAGGCCCGCGGCTGCGAGCGCGATGAGCGGATGACCGAAGACGACCCCGGCGATGGCGCCGGTGGCCAGCGAGAGCAAGGCGCAGGCACTCAAGAATTCGCTCGGCGTCCAGGCCCAGCCCACCTGGTAGAGCTGGCGATCCAGCTTGTGGGTGATCGCGAGGCCCTTGACCATGGGCTCGACGAGCGTCCCCAGGCTGCGCAGGATCCCGCCGCGCGTGCGCGGCGAGCGCGCCCCTTCGAGGTCGGCGACCCGAGCGCCGACGGCTTCGGGAGCACCCGAGAGGGCGCCCGAGAAGGCGAAGGCCGCGACCGTCACGCCGCTGAAGATGAGCAAGAAGATCAGCATGGCTAGCTCCAGCTTCCGGTCTGAAAGAGCTCGACGGGCAGGGGGATGCCCTTGAGCTTGAGCGCGTCCGCGCACTTGGGGCGGATGCCCGTGGGGCGATGGGCGCCGGTGATCCGGCCCTCCTCGTCCACCCCGGTGCGGGCGAACTGGTAGATCTCCTGCATCTGGAGGGTGTCGCCCTCCATGCCGACCAGCTCGGAGACGCCCAGCACCCGGCGGCTGCCGTCGCTGGCGCGGCCGATCTGGACAATCAGGTTGATGGCGCTGGCGATCTGCTCGCGGATGGCCCGCAGGGGCA
Organism: bacterium; assembly: GCA_017744355.1. Lineage (NCBI taxonomy): Bacteria > bacterium. Next base: position 130,085 of record JAGIBK010000007.1, read on the forward strand.
AATCCATCCCCGCCATCAGGACCATGGTCTCAAGGCGCGAGAGGGCGTCGCGGGCCGAGTTGGCGTGGATGGTGGCCAAGCTGCCCTCGTGGCCGGTGTTCATGGCCTGGAGCATCGAGAGGGCCTCGCCGCCGCGCACCTCGCCCAGGATGATTCGGTCGGGGCGCATGCGCAGGCTGTTCTTGACCAGCTCCGACTGGTCCACCCTGCCGGCTCCCTCCACGTTCGCCGGGCGGGTCTCCAGCCGGATCACGTGGTCCTGCTGGAGCTGCAGCTCGGCGGCGTCCTCGATGGTGATGAGGCGCTCGTGGTGGGGGATGAAGGCCGAGAACACGTTGAGGAGGGTGGTCTTCCCCGAGCCGGTCCCCCCCGAGATGAGGATGTTGAGCCGGGCTTCGACGCAGCCCTTGAGGAACTCGGCCATGGCTTGGGTGAGGCTGCCGTAGTCGATCAGGGCGTCGACCTTGAGGGGGTCCTTGCGGAACTTGCGGATGGTCAGGCAGGGTCCGTCGATGGCCAGGGGCGGGATGATCGCGTTGACGCGGGAGCCGTCCGGCAGGCGCGCGTCGCACATGGGCGAGCTCTCGTCGATGCGGCGGCCGACCTTGGAGACGATCCGGTCGATCACCCTGAGCAAGTGCCCGTCGTCCGAGAAGGCCACGTCGATCTTGGTGATGCGGCCGCCGCGCTCCACGTAGACCTTGCGCGGGTTGTTGACCATGATTTCCGAGATGGAGTCGTCGCCCAAGAGGGGCTCGAGGGGCCCCAGCCCCAGCATGTCGTTGTAGATCTCTTCGACCAGGCGATCGCGATCGCTGCGGGCCAAGAGCCGGTGCGCCCCGCTGCCTTCGGGCGAGGCGAGGGCGGTCTCCAGGACCTCGCGGATGGCCTCCTTGATCTGCTCTGGGCTCGAGGTCTCGTCGAGGGCCTGCTGCCGCATGTTCTCGACGAGCATGCGATGCACCCGGCTCTTGAGGTCCGCGAGCGGGTCGGCCGCGCGCACGGCGATTTCGACGCTCTTGGGGGCCACGAGCGGCTTGGTGCCGCCAGTCGAGGCCTCGGGAGCCGCCGGGGCCTCTGCCTGGTTAAGTCGGTTGCGTAGGAACATCGATCATCCTCCGGATGCGGGCGAACAGCTCGCTGAGCTTGCTTGCGGGCTTGACCTCGACCAGGGCCGTCTGCGGCTTGTCCTGGTAGCGCGCGGCGAAGGTCTTCATGGCCTTGGCGAAGGCGCCCTTCGGCGCAAGCGCCACCATGGGGGTGCCGGCGTTGACGGCGGCCAGCGCCTCGTCGGGCACGTAGGGCAGCTGCTGGGTGAGCGGCCGGCGCAGGACGCGGGCGATCGCCTCGGCGTCCACCTCGCTCTTCTGGCTCCAGCCGACCAGCTCTACCTTGTCCAGGTCGATCCCGAGCTCGAGCCATAGCTTGAGGCTCTGCTGCACGTGGCGCAGGCTCGCAAGATCGGGGAAGAAGGGCATGACGATCCGGTCGGCGAGCTCCATGGCGCGCACGATGGGCTCCGAGAGGATCGGGGCGGTGTCCACCACCGTGAAGGCGAAGCGCCCCTTGAGGGTGCCGAGGACCCCCTCGACCGCCGTGCGATCGATGAGCTCGCCGTCCTCGGGGGTCGGCGCGCTCGCGAGGACCTGGAGGCCGCTCCCGTGGGCCATGAGGGCTTGGGAGACCGTCTCGGGATCGATCTGGCCGCCGAGCCGCGCGAGGTCCGAGAAGTGGGCCTGGGGCTTGAGGTTGAACAGCAGGTCCACCTCGCCGAACTGAGGCGAGAGGTCCACCAGGGCCGCGTCGCCCGTGGCCTCGAGGGCGAGGGTCAAGGCGAGGTTGGCCGAGAGCGTGGACTTCCCGGCGCCACCCTTTGGCGAGTGGACGACGATGAGCTTGCCGACCTTGGGGCGGCCGGGCTCGTTCGCGGTGCGGGCGCCCCGCATCCGCGAGAGGAAGACGTGGGACCGCTGGATGGCTTCTTTCAGGCCGGCCGCGTCAGGGACGACCTCGCGGATACCCGCCTGCATGGCGAGCCCCAGCTCGCGCGCGTCGAGCGACGCGCCGACCAGGATCAGGCTGGCGAGCGGGTTGGCGGCGAGGATCCCGTCCACCCCGCGGATGGTCGCGTCCAGGTCGCCCATGTAGGCGATCACCACGAGATCCGGCCGCAGGGCGATCGCCGCCCCGACCCCCTCTGCGAGGGTCGGGGCCTCGCCGACTAGATCGGCGAATTGCGGGTCCTTGAGGGCGGGACGCAGCGGGTCGCGCTGGGCGTCGGCGCCGAGCAGCAGGGTACGAAGGGGGGCCATGATCGCTCCTTGCTTTGCGAGGGCTTAGATGTTGGTGGGGTTCACGGGCGGCGGAACGGCGGCGGCGTCGTCCACGAGGCGCACCGCGTACTGGAGGGCGGTCCCCTTCACCGTGGTGGTGTCGACCCGGTCGATGAAGCGGCCGTACACCTCGCCGCGGCTGGTCGTGTAAGAGACGTAGAAGCGGGCGAAGCCCTTCACGACCACGTTGCTGCGCCCCATCGAGGAGAGGTAGGTGTCCCAGTACAGGAGCGGCACGGTGATGACGCGGGGGGTACGGGCTCCCTTGACCGCCGAGGCGTAGCTGGTCTGGTCGTTGCCCAAAAGCTGGTTGATGGCCGTCACGGTGGGGCCCATCATGTTGCCGGGCTCGGTCCGGATCATGTCCTCGACCTTGAGGGTACGGCGGGCGCCGTTGAGGATCGCGTCGCGGTAGATGGTCGCGCCGGTGCCGTCGATGCCGAGGGCCTGGAAGTTGCCCTTGATCACGTTGGCGGGGCCTTGCTTGAGGACGTACTCGGCGCCAGCCACGAAGTCGCACTCGGGGACGCCGAAGGGGCGAGGACCGTAGGTCAGCTCGACGCAGTGCAGGTCTGCGGTGGCTTTGGCGCCCACCGAGAGGTCCTTGGCCTGGTCGGGGTTGCCGCTGCCCTGCATCGCCTCGACCACCCGGGCCACCATCGACTTGCTGGGGTTGTCCATGGCCACCGAGATGCGGCTGCCCTGCTGGATGGTGATGCCCGCATCCGAGAGCTGGTAGCCGTTCTTGGCGGCGACCGCCTTGGCTTGCTGGATGGCGTAGGTTCGCCCACCCATGAGGGCCTTGGCCCCAGCCAGCGCCGACGCGTCGCAGGCGACCTGCATGCGGGTTCGCTGGTACATCATGGCCCCGGTGTCTGCTACCAGCCCCGCGACGACCACTAGGCCGGTTGCGAAGATGGCGGTGGTGACGAGGGTCGCGCCTCGCTCGTGCGAGCGCTCTTTGCCTTGAAGCTGCTTGCGCCGGGTGACCATGGTTCGGGCCTCCTCTCTACTTCACGTTGGCGGTCGTCTGGGGTTTGTTCTCGGGGGTTACCAGCCTGGGGGTGACGAGGATCGCAAGCTCCGTCTCGTTCTTCTGGTACTTGGTGGACTTGAAGAGCTCGCCGATGATGGGGATGCTGCCGATCAGGGGCACCTGCTCGACGATCTTGGACTCGTTGCTCTGCAAGAGGCCGCCGATGGCGAGGCCCTGGCCCTGGCCGAGCACCAGCTGGGTCTCGGCCCGGCGGCTGGTCACGGCGGGCACCACGAAGTTCGCCAGGCGCACGGCGTTGTTGTAGTCGAGCTGGCTGACCTCGGGGGCGACCTTCATGGAGATGCGGCCGTCCTCGAGCACGGTGGGCTCGATGGAGAGCTTGATGCCGTAGGGCTTCCACTCGTAGGAGATCTGGCCCTGCTGCTGGGCGGTGGGCACTGGGATCTCGCCGCCAGCGAGGAACTCGGCCTTGCCGCCGCTGACGGCGACCAGGTTGGGCTTGGCGAGGATCTTGGCGCTGCCGTTGGCGACCATGAGGTTGAGCTTGGCGTTGATACGCTCGTAGAGGCCGAAGGCGGTGCCGCCGCCCGAGACGAGGCTCGAGAAGGCCTGGCCGTTGCGGGGGTTGCGGGGGTCGCCCTGGATCACGTTGGCGATGTCCGGGTCGAAGACGTCCTCGCCGCTCGAGGTGCGCTTCATCTGGCCCCACTTGACGCCAAGCTCGCCTGAGCCGTTCTTGGCGAGCTCGACCACCTCCACGTCCACCTGGACCTGCTGCACCGAGTCGGCGGCGAGCAGGTTGACGACGCGCGGAGCGAAGCCCGAGGCGAGCTTCTCGGCCATCTGGATCTGGCTGGTGCGGTCCACCTTGCCGTAGAGCAGGACCGCGTCGTTGACGACCTCGACCTGCAGGTCCTTGGCGCCGGTGGCCTTACGGATGGTGGCCTTGAGCAGGCCCGCGTCCACCCGGACCACCACGTCGTAGGTCAGACGCTTGTTCTTGGTCCAGACGATGAGGTTGGTGGTGCCGGGCTTCTTGCCGTTGATCAGCACGTCCTTCTTGGAGAGGACCGCCACGTCGGCGATCTGCGGGTCGGTGACGGACACCTTGGTGACCTCGCCGCCGACCGAGACGACCTCCGACTTGCCGACCGAGACCGGCAGGGTCTCGTCCGCCAGGGCGAAGGCGGAGGTGGCGGGGGCCACGATCAGCGACGCGGCTAGAACCAAACGGAACCACTTCATCGGAGATTTCTCGCTTCCTTAGTGAATGGGGGGTAGAGCGTCTCACCAGCCTGGTTTGGTGAGAGGCTCTTAGCGGCTGACGTACTCGGTCGAGGTGCCGCGGATGATCATGATCGTGGGCTTCTCGGCGGGGGTCTTGGCCGGCACCATGACCTTGACGATCTTGGGGGCCTGCGGCTTGGGCTTCTCGGCGACCTTGACCGGCGCCGGCTTGTGCACGCCTACCAGGGATTCGGGGGTGGCGCCGGCGGTCTTGGCGTCGCCTTGCTCGTTCTGGTCGCGCATCGCCAGGCGGATCTTGCCGCGGTCGGCCGCGAGGATGAGCTTCTCGGCGTCGGAGGGGGAGACGGCGAGGGTCGCCGACGAGACGACCTTGGCCTCGGGGTCGCCCTCACGCTTGGCTTCCTGGGCGCAGGCCAAGACCTTGACGCGCTGCAACAGGAACTTGGTGACCGTCTGGCCCTCCACGTCCAGGGTGCTGACCACGTCGACCTGCATGCCGGGCTGGACGAAGCCCGCCACGCCCACCACCTCGTCGACCGCGACGGTGATCGCACGCATGCCGGCCGGCACGGGCAGGACCGCCCGGGCCTCCTCGCCGACGGCGAAGAGCTTGGTCTCGACGAGGGGCTCGCCCGGTGTCAGCTCGATCTTGGCCACGCGGCCCACGGCCACGTCGGGGGCGGTGAGGGCCCCTTCGGGGATGAACTTGGTGGGTCGCGTTTCGACCGCGAGCATCTCGGGGGCGATCTTGCCGTTCAGGGGGATGGGGGCCTTGGCGACCACCACCGGTCCTTGGGGCTCGCCGGCGTCCGCCCGGTCGTTCTGACCGGAGACGTAGGCGAAAATCCCGCCACTGGTGACGAGCCCGAGGCCCACCGCGACTAACAGCCTTTGTGCCTTTTTCATTGATCCTGCTCCACGCGCATGACCGCCGTCGACTTGAGGTTGATGGGGTTGGGGACACCCGGTAGGTTCAGGGCCGTCTTGAAGGGGTAGCTGACGTTGACGGTCACGTCGGCGCCGTCAGCTCCTGGTGCCTTCGAGATGGTGACCACCGTCCCGGGGTCGGTGAGGCCGGCGCCGCTGAGGTACTTGGAAACGGCCGCCTTGATGTTGGTGTCCGACCGCCCGAGGGCGCCGATCCGGGCGCCCTCGCGGCTGGCGTTGGTGATGACGAGCTGGGCGTTGAAGAGGTGCCCGAAGCCGAAGATCCCGAGCACCATCGCCAGGATGACGGGCAGGACGAGCGCCGTTTCGACCAACGCCTGCCCGGATTCGTTCCGGTTACGCATTCGCCGCCCTCCCGTTCTACTTGCCGGTAGCGCTGAGGGTGTTGGCGATCGACGAGAGCATCTTGTTGACGTTGGTGCCCATCATGGTGAGGGCGCCCACGGTCACGACCGCGATGAGGCCCAGGATGAGGCCGTACTCGGTGAGGGCCTGGCCTTCTTCTTCCTTGAGCACGTTCATCATCAGCTTGGTCATTTTTTTCTTCCTCTCTTGATAGGCGTCGCGGCTACTTGCCGGTAGCGCTGAGGGTGTTGGCGATCGACGAGAGCATCTTGTTGACGTTGGTGCCCATCATGGTGAGGGCGCCCACGGTCACGACCGCGATGAGGCCCAGGATGAGGCCGTACTCGGTCAGGGCCTGGCCTTCTTCTTCCTTGAGCACGCGCATCATCAGGTTCATTTGGTTCTTTTCCTTTCTCAAACCAAGTGGTGGTGCGGGGCCGGGGGCGCTTGCCTCCCTTCGATGCTCAGATAATACGGCGGGGGCATTTGCGGCTAAATAAAAGTTGAATGACGTCCCAATGAATTAACCCTCGCCTGCTAAATTTGCGGGCGATTGGCTTGAGAATGGCGCTTGGCGCGGGTTTTACCGAATCGGGTTCGAAAACGATTTCGCCCGGCGCGATGCACCGGGCGAGAAATGTTATGTTTCGATGACGCGACCGAGGGATATTTGTTGCTTACCTGGTCAGAAGGGCCTCGGCGGCGGCGGTTCCGGCCGCATGGCCGCTCGACCAGGCGGCCTGGAAGTTGAAGCCGCCCACGTAGCCGTCCACGTCCAGCACCTCGCCCGCCCAGTACAGGCCTTTGACCAGCTTGGACTGGAAGGTCTTGGGGTCCACCTCCTTGGTGTCCACCCCGCCGGCGGTCACCTCGGCGACCTCGAACGAGTGCCAGCCGGTGACCGGGAAGCGCCAGGCCCTGAGGGTCTCGGCCAGGCGCTGGCGATCGCCGCGCGAGAGCTCAGCGACCTTCTTGGTGGCCTCGACCCCGGCGGCTTCGAGGAAGGGCTCGATGACGGACTTGGGCATGTCGTCCTTGAAGAGGGAGGCGACCTGCGAGCGCGGGGCGGCGTTGATGCGCGCAAGCAGCTCGCTTTCGACCTCCTGGGCGCTGAGGTCGGGCTTGAGGTTGAGGCGCAGCTCGACGGCCTTGCTCCGGTGCAGGCCCTCGGCGGCCGCCCGGCTCAGCTGGAGCACGATGGGGCCCGAGAGGCCGAAGTGGGTGAAGAGCATGTCGCCCCGCCAGCGCCGGTCGGCCACCTTGCCGTCCACCATGACGGTGCCTTCCACGTCCTTGAGCGAGACGCCCGCGAGGGGCTTGGTGCCGTTCACCCGCAGGGGCACCAGCGAGGGGTAGAGGTCGACCACCCGGTGGCCGGCCGCCTCGGCCATGCGGTAGCCGTCGCCGGTCGAGCCCGAGCGTGGCAGCGAGCGGCCGCCGACGCAGACGATCACCGCGTCGGCGGTGATGAGGTGGTCGTCCGTGGTGCGCACGCCGGTGACCCGGCCGTGCGCGATCTCGAGCCCGGCGATGGGGGTCTCGTAGCGGATCTCGACGCCGAGGGCCTTCATCTCGGCCTCGAGGGCGAGGATCACGTCGCGGGAGCGATCGCTGACGGGGAAGACCTTGTCGTAGGGGGCCTCGACCTTGGTGCGGACCCCGTGGCGCGCAAGCAGGGCGAGCACGTCGTGCTTGGTGAAGCGGCGGAAGGCGTCCGAGAGGAAGCGACCGTTGCTGGGATACATCTTGACCAGCTCGCGCGGGTCGTCCAGGTCGTTGGTGATGTTGCAGCGCCCGCCGCCCGAGATCTGGATCTTGAAGCCGAGGCGGTCCGTCTTCTCGAGCAGGAGCACCCGCGCGCCGGCTTGCGCCGCTGCGATCGCGGCCATCATTCCCGCCGCGCCGCCTCCCACCACCACGATCCGTTCCACGTGCATTCCTTTCTGCTTGCTTCCTACGTTTCGGCCTCCATCATAGCCCTTTCGTACAATTCGCACATGAGGGCTCAGGGAGCGGCCGCTATAATACGAACCCGTTCCAGCGCTTTCGCAGCAACACATCGAGGGAGGCGGGCCTATGCAATACGCCATCCAGTTATCGACCCTTCCATCCAGCCCCCGGCTCTTCACGCTTGGAGAGCTGAGCATTCCAAGGCTCGGACGCAAGCGTCGGGTGGACGTCTACCTGCCAATCGGGTACGAGCGGGCGCGCCTGACCCGTTACCCGGTCATGTACATGTGGGACGGCCAGAACCTCTTCGAGCACCAGCGGGCTTTCATGGGGGCCTGGCGCATCGGGGCCTCGCTCGATCTGCTGACGGCCGCCGGCGAGTTGCCCCCCATGATCGTGGTGGGGATCGACAACGGCGGCGAGCACCGCCTGAGCGAGCAGAGCCCGTGGCCCGACACCGCCTTCAACTCCAAGGGCGAGGGGGACGACTTCCTCTCCTTCGTCACCGACGTGGTCAAGCCCACGGTGGATCGCACCCTGCGCACCAAGCCCGATCGCGATTTCACGGCGGTCGCAGGCTCCTCGATGGGCGGGCTGACCTCGCTCTACGCGCTGTACCAGGCGCCCGAGGTCTTCGGCCGAGCGGCGGCCTTCTCGCCCTCGCTGCACTTCGCCAAGGCGGCCATCTTCGACTATCTCAAGGAGCGGCCCAAGCCCGACAGCGCGCGTCTCTACCTGGACGTGGGCGGGCGCGAGGTCGGGCGCGCCGAGCGCAGCCGGCCTATTACCAACCAGGCAAGGCGCCTGGACGCCATCCTGCGCTCCCAGGGCTGGACCCACCGGGACGATTACTTCTGGCTGGTGGATCCAAAGGGCACCCACAGCGAGGCCTGCTGGGCCACGCGGTTCCCGGCGGCCATGCGCTTCCTGTGGGGCGATCTGCTCTAGGGCGTCGGGGATTCGAGCGAGAGCGTCTGGGGCTCCGGCGTGTTCTCCATGTGGTGCGCCGTGAGCGTCAGACGCTCGAAGAATTCCTCGCGCTCAGGCCCCGAAAGGCCGATCTCGTCCATGGCCGCGGCCATGTTGCGCAGCCATGCCTCTCGCCGGGTCGGCGTGATCGGGAAGGGCAGGTGGCGCGCGCGCATGCGCGGGTGGCCGTGGGTCTGGGTGTAGAGGGGCGGCCCGCCGAGGAACTGCGTCAAGAAGAGGCGCTGCTTCTCGGTGGTCTCGGTCAGGTCCTCGGGGAAGATGGGGGTGAGGTCCGGATCGACCGCCACGCGCGCGTAGAAGGCGACCACCAGCCGCCTGATCGTCTCGTCGCCGCCGATTGCTTCGTACAGGTTCGTGATCATACGCCCAGTCTACCAGATCCCGCCCTGCTATATTGGAGGGCGGAGGGCCTCATGATCAAAGTCATCTTCGTTTGTCTCGGGAACATCTGCCGCTCGCCCTTGGGCGAGGGCATCTTCCGCCACCTGGTGGCCGACGCCGGTCTTGCGGATCGCTTCGAGATCGATTCGGCGGGCACGGGCAACTGGCACGTAGGCAAGCCGCCGCACCACGGCTCCCAGCGGGTGGCCAAGGAGCGCGGCCTCGACATCTCGGGCCAGCGCGCCCGCCAGATCCAGATCGAGGACCTGGACGACTACGATTACGTGGTCGCCATGGACAGCAAGAACCTCACCGACATCCGCGACCTGGACCCCTTGCGCAAGACCAGCGCCCAGGTGGTGCGGATGATGGACTTCGCCCCGGCGCGCGGGCTCGAGGACGTGCCGGACCCGTACTTCGGCGGCCCTGAGGGCTTCGACCACGTCTACGAGCTGGTCGAGGAGGCGAGCCGCGGCTTGCTCGAACACATCGCCCGCGAGCAAGGCCTACCCTTGTCGACACGCTAGGGCGTTTGCTTTTCCCGTCCAACGCCGAAGGCCTCCGCACTGCGGAGGCCTTCGGCGTTGGTGATTACTGGCTGCGGGGGCGCCAGGCCATGTTCATGTAGCGGGTGCCTTCTTCGAGCTCCGCGAGCATCTGGTCCAGACGCTTGTGACGGGTCTCTTCGCGCTTGGCGCGGCCGATCCAGCCCAGGTAGTCGTTCTGCTGGTAGTCGGGCCGTGCCCGGTAGGCATCCATCAGCCCTCGCGCTTCGAGCAGGGCGCGGATGTCCTCGGGCAGAGGGTTGAGCGCGCGCTTCAGGCGGTGGGGGGGAGGACCTTCGAGCATCCGGATCCTAGCTCAGCTCGAGCATGCGCTTGATGGGCTTGAGGGCCGCCACGCGCAGGTCCTCGTCCATGGTGATCTCGGGGCGCAGGTCGCGCAGGCAGAGGTAGAGCTTCTCCAGGGTGTTGAGCTTCATGTGGGGGCAGTCGTTGCAGGCGCAGGTGTCGTCTTCGGGGGGCGCCGGCACCAGGGTAGCCTTGGGCGAGGCCTTCTGCATCTGGTGGATGATGCCGGGCTCGGTGGCGACGATGTAGGTGCCCTCGGGGTGGTCCGTGACGTACTTGAGCAGGGCGCTGGTCGAGCCGACCACGTCGGAGATGGCGAGCACGGGGTCCTCGCACTCGGGGTGCGCAATGATCAGCGAGCCCGGGTGCTCCATCTTGAGGGCGTGGATCTTGCGGGCCGAGAAGGTCTCGTGGACCATGCAGCTGCCCTGCCACAGGACCATGTCGCGGCCGGTCTCCTTCACGAGGTAGCGGCCCAGGTTGCGGTCCGGGGCGAAGATGATGCCCTGGTCCTTGGGGATGGAGTTGATGATCTTGACGGCGTTGCTCGAGGTCACGATGTAGTCGCTGAGCGCCTTGACCTCGGCGGTGCAGTTGATGTACGAGACGACCACGTGATCGGGGTGGCGGGCCTTGAGCGCCGCGAGGCCCTCGGCCGGGCAGCTGTCGGCGAGGCTGCAGCCGGCTGCCAGGTCGGGCAGCAGGACCTTCTTGGTGGGGTTGAGGATCTTGGCGGTCTCGGCCATGAAGTGGACGCCGGCGAAGACGATCACGTCGGCGTCGGTCTTCTCGGCGGCCTGGGCGAGTGCGAGGCTGTCGCCCAGGAAGTCCGCGACGTCCTGGATGTCGGCCTCCTGATAGTAGTGGGCCAGGATGATGGCGTTGCGCTCGCGCTTGAGGGCGTCGATGGCGTCGAAGAGGTCGAGCGTCGGATCGATGGGGGCAGTGGTCGTCAGCATGGCGTTGATTCTCCGTGGGCATCGGCGTTCGCGCCGATCTTTGATCGTTGGTGATCGATCTTTTATTCTACCGCATTTCCCGTGCTTTGGGTCGCTTGGCATCGGAGGGGGCCCGCCTGGCGCAAGACAGGCCATGGGGCGGCCGTGTACAATGGTGGTTAGAACGATTTCAGCAGCGCCTCAAAGGAGAGGGTTTTTTTATGACTGGCCAGCAGTCACTCAAAAGCGAACACCGTCTTGAATCCCAGGCCGCGCTCGCAGCAGCCATCGTCGGCATCCCCTTCGATCTCGGGGCCCCCCGCCGCGGCTCAGGGCTCGCGACTCGCGCCATCCGCTACGCCGGCCTCGAGAAGCGCCTGAAGAAGCTCGGCCTCTCGGTGAAGGACCTGGGGGACATCCTGGTCCCCGACATTCCCGCCCCCCACTCGGACCTCCTCCGGAACCTGCCGGCGGTCGCCGAGGCCGCAGAGGCCGCCTATCACGGCGCCCGCGAGGCGATCATGCAGGGGGCGGTCGGCGTCTTCCTCGGCGGCGACCATTCGGTCGCCATCGGGACGATCGCCGGAGTGGCCTCGGCCCACGCCGCGCGCGGCGAGCGCCTCGGGATCCTCTGGTTCGACGCCCACGGCGACTTCAACACGGCCGACACCACCGTCAGCGGCCACATCCACGGCATGCCCTTCGCGGTGGCCCTCGGCCACGGCGTTCCGGAGCTGACCCACCTGGGCGGCTTCTCGCCCAAGGTCCGGTCGGAGAACGCCGTCTTGATCGGCGCTCGGGACCTGGATGACGAGGAAGAGCGCCTCATGGTGGCATCGGGCATCACCGTCTACCGCATGCGCGAGATCGAGCGCCGCGGCATCGAGGCGGTGATGAAAGAGGCGATCGCGATCGCCTCGAACGGCACCGCCGGCCTCCACGTCAGCTTCGACCTGGACGCGCTGGACCCCAAGGAGGCCCCGGGCGTCGGCAGCCCCTCGCGCCACGGCATGAGTGCCCGCGAGGCGCGCGTCGCCCTCGGGATGGTCGCCGAGACCGGCTTGATGCGATCCATCGACATGGTCGAGGTCGATCCGCTGCTCGATTCGCGGAACGAGAGCGCCAAGCTCGCCGTGGACCTCATCGCCGCCGCCTTCACCCGCTAGCCTGCTAGGGCCGTCCGCGACGGCCCGCTGCACACGGGCGCAACCTCCTGCTTTTTCCCCTTCCTCAGGCGGAGCCATGGCTCCGCCTGTTGCTGTCTCCGCTGCTATCGGGGCGTAGAATGACCCCAGCACAGCCAGTGAAAGGGGAGAGGCGGATGAGGCCGACCTTCGAGGATCTGCGCGCTATCCTGGCGATCGCGATCGCGTACTACGCCGTCGGTAGGCTCGGTTTGCTCGTCGCGATCCCCCCGGGCAACGTCACCTTCCTCTGGCTGCCTGCCGGCATCGCCCTGGCGGCGCTCTACGCCATGGGCGCCCGGTGGTGGCCCGGTGTCTGGCTGGGAGCGCTCGCCGTCAACGTCGAGGTCTTCGCCGAAGGCGGCATCGCGCTCGGCCAGAGCCTGGCCCTCGGGGCGTTGATCGCGACGGGGGCGGTCGTGCAGGCAATTCTGGGGGCGTGGCTGCTGCGCCGCTCGGGCGGCCTGTTCAAGGACGTCGCGAGCGTCTTTCGGTTTGGCGGGCCCATCGCTTTCGGCACGTGCCTGTTGAACGCCACGGTGGGGGTCACGGCGCTCTGCACGGCCGGCATGATCCCATGGACCGCCTTTCCCGGGACCTGGTTGACGTGGTGGCTCGGGGACTCCGCCGGGGTGCTCGTCGCCACCCCGTTCATCCTCGCATGGTGGCAGCGGCCGGCCTCCACGCGGCGCTGGAGGGCGACCGCCCTCGGTTTTCTGGCGCTCGCGCTCGTCTCGGCCGTCGTCTTCTTGAACGCCCATGCCTGGCCTATCGCCTACCTGCCGGTCCCCCTCGTCGTCTGGTTGAGTCTCAAGTACCGGCTCCGCGGAGCGGTCTCGGCCACCGCCCTGGTCTTCGCCTTCGCGTTGGCCGGGGCGCTATCGGGCCTCGGCCCTTATGAGGGGCGCGAGGTCCAAGAGGCCCTCATGCTGTTTTGCAGCTACGTGGTCGTGGTGTCGCTGACCGCCTTGGTGCTCGTGGTGGTCGAGGGCGGGCGTCGGCAGGCGGATCGCGGCTTGAAGGAGACGCTCACCGCGCTTGAGGAGAACCTGCAAGCGCGCAAGCGGATGGAGGATCGCCTGCGTGAGAGCGAGCATCGCTTCCGGACGCTCGCCATGCGCGTGCCGGTCGGGATCTTCATGACCGACGCGGCGGGCGACTGCGTCTTCGTCAACGAGCGGTGGCGCTTCTTCACGGGCCTCACCGAAGCGCAGGCCCTGGGGACGGGGTGGGCGTCCGCTTTGCATCCGATCGACCGCGAGCGGGTCAGCGCCGAGTGGGAAGCGGCCGTGGCGGCGGGGCGCGAGTTTTCGAGCGAGTATCGGTTCATGCGTCCGGACGGGTCCTTCATCTGGGTCTACGGCAACGCGAGCCCGCTCGATCCGGACGCCGGGGGGGCGGTGGGCTACGTCGGGACCCTGACGGATCTGACCGAGCGGATCGAGGCCGAGCGCCTCAAGCTCAGCTTCGTCAACGCGGTATCGCACGACCTGCGCACGCCCCTGGCCTCCATCATGGGCTTCGCCGAGTTCCTGGAGGACGGGCTCGCAGGCCCGCTCAACCCGGCGCAGGGCGAGTACCTTTCTCAAATCCAGCGGGGCGTCAGGCGCCTCGAGCAGCTGGTCGACGACCTCCTGGACTTTGCGACGATCGAGGCGGGCTCCTTCCGGCTGAGCATCGTGCCGGTGGATTTCGGCGCCTTGCTGCGTGAGGTCGCCGCCAGCCTTCGGCCTCAGGCCGAGGAGGGGCAGCTCGCCCTCGAACTCGAGATCGCGCCCGATTCGCTCCTGGTGCCCATGGATTGCCGGCGCATCGAGCGCGTCGTCATGAACCTGCTGCAGAACGCCATCAAGTTCAGCCCCCAAGGCGGGAGCATCGTGGTGCGGGCCGTGGTCGAGGGAGATTGCCTGCGCTGCGAGGTGGTGGACCGCGGGCGGGGCATCCCGACCAACGATTTGCCGAAGCTCTTCAAGCCTTTCGGCCAGCTGGAGGCCGGTAACGTCAAGGGCGGCGCCGGGCTCGGCCTCAGCATCAGCAAGAGCATCGTCGAGGCGCACCACGGAACGATCGGCGTCCGGAGCACGGTGGGAGAGGGGAGCACCTTCTGGTTCACGCTCCCCCTGAGCACGCGTCATGCGCCGGTGACGACGCCCTGCGCGCCGTCGATCAGATGAACTTCTTGGGGTCCACCGGGCGACCGTTGACCCGGACCTCGTAGTGCACGTGCGGGCCGGTGGCGCGGCCGGTCTCGCCCACCAAGGCGATGGTCTCGCCCTGGCCGACTCGATCGCCGGTGCTCACCATGATCTTGGAGCAGTGGGCGTAGCGGGTCACGACCCCGTCCGCGTGGCGGATGTCCACGGTCTTGCCGTAGGCGCCGTCCCAGCCCGCCGTGACGACGACGCCGGCCTTGGAGGCGCGGATGGGCGCGCCCACGTGGTTGGTGATGTCCAGCCCCGAGTGGAAGTGATCGCCCCGGTAGCCGTAGCCGCTCGACAGGCGACCTGCCGTCGGCCAGAGGAAGGTCTTGCTGACCGCGCGGCCGAGATCCCCGAGCAGGCCGCGGCTCGCCACCTTGCGCTTGTCGCGCTTGCGGTAGTTGCGGCCCTCGCCGTCATCCGCCTTGGGGGTCGCGGGGATGACGATCTTGCGGCCGATCTTGAGGCGGGTGTGGAAGTCGATGTCGTTGGCCTCGACCAGGTCCGCGACCCGCAGGTCGTACTTGTCCGCGATGCCCGAGAGGGTGTCGCCGTCCTGGATCTCGTAGGTGGTCGAGCGGGTGCGCTTCTTCTTGGGCTTGGCGGCAGGCTTTTCGGCCTTCTCGGCGGGGACCGCCGCGGCGCGCGCGCCGCCCGCCTCGTGGCGCGTCAGCTGATCCTGGGTCTTGAGGACCGGAGTCTCGGGAGCGGCCGTATCGAACGGGATGGGGATGAGCAGGGTCTGGCCGACCTTGAGGTGGCTGTCCTGGCCGAAGCCGTTGGCGGCGCGCAGCGCGCGGCGCGTGATGCGGTGGGCCTTGGCGATCTCGGAGATGGTGTCGCCGGAGACGACGCGGTAGGTCTTGGTCGGGGCGAGGACCAGGGGCACGGCCGGAGTCGTGCCGGCCTTGGTCGGTGCCGGAGCGACCTGCTGGGGCTGCTCGGGTCCGGTCTGCTCGGCGGCTTGCTTGGGCTGGGAGGGACCGGCCACCTCGGCAGCGGCCTGAATGGGCTGCTCGGGAGCGGGGCTTCCTGCGCTCACCGGGGCGACGGCGGCCTTGGGGGAGGCTGAGAGCTGCTGGGCGGGCAGGTTCTTCCAGGCGACGAAGGCGAGCAGCGGGAGCGAGACCGCCAGGCCGCCCACCAACGCGACACGGCGGCCCATGGCGGCGCTCGCGCGGCGGCGATTGCGGTACTCCGACAGCGGGATCTGGTAGCGGAAGACGCCCAGGTCCTCGGTGCGCGCCTCGTAGGACGAAGGCTCGGCCGTGGGCTTCGGGGGCACGCTGACCAGGAAGCGGATGCCGCTCAAGAGGCGGTCCGACAGGGTCTTGCGGGAGACGCCGAAGCGCAGACCGTTGAGGTTGAGAGGGGTGAGGGGCTCGCTCTCCGACGACGCGGTGTAGCGGAAAGCCGAGATCTCGGGCGAGTCGGCTTGGTTACGTTCTTGCGTCGTTGTCTGCGGCACTGGAACCCCCTCTTGTATGTAACGAACATCTAACAAAACCAGGCATGTTTCGCGTTTTTGCCGCCGAAAGCGGCTTGATTGAACAGTTTTGTTACACGCTCTAAGGCTACTTTGTGTCCAAAGATTAAGCCCCCGGCGTTGCCGGGGGCTCTAGGCTAGGAATCGCTGATGGCCATCAAGAACTCGGCGTTGGATTTGGTGCGACTGAGCCGGTCGGCCAGGAACTCCGTGACCTCGGCGGTGTCGCCCGCGTCCATCGTCTTGCGCAGGATGCGCTGCTTGCGCAGCTCCTCGGGCGTGAGCAGGAGCTCCTCCTTGCGGGTGCTGCTGCGCTTGATGTCGATGGCCGGGAAGATCCGGCGATCGGCGAGCCGGCGATCGAGCGTGAGCTCCGAGTTGCCGGTGCCCTTGAATTCTTCGTAGATGACCTCGTCCATGCGCGAGCCGGTGTCGACCAGCGCGGTGGCGATGATGGTCAGGCTCCCCGAGCGCTCCAGCTTGCGGGCGGCGCCGAAGAAGCGCTTGGGCTTGTGCATGGCGTTCGGGTCGAGACCGCCCGACAGGGTGCGGCCCGAGGGCGGCATCGCCGAGTTGTAGGCGCGCGCCAGACGGGTGATCGAGTCGAGCAGGATGACCACGTCCTTGCCCTGCTCCACCTGACGCTTGGCCTTCTCCATGACGAGCTCGGCGACGCGGATGTGGTTCTCGGGCAGCTCGTCGAAGGTCGAGGCCACGACCTCGCCGTTGATGGAGCGCTGCATGTCCGTGACCTCTTCGGGGCGCTCGTCCACGAGCAGCGCGATGAGGTGGACCTCGGGGTGGTTCTCCGAGATGGAGTTGGCCACCTGCTTGAGCAGGGTGGTCTTACCGGCCTTGGGCGGCGAGACGATCAGGGCGCGCTGACCCTTGCCCAGCGGGTTGAACAGGTCCATGAGGCGCATGGACAGGTTGGTCCCGGTGGTCTCGAGCTTGAGGCGCTCGCAGGGGTAGATGGGCGTCAGGTTCTCGAAGGGGATCCGGTGGTAGGTGGAGTCCCCGGGCTGCTCATTGACGGTCTCGACCTTGACCAGCGCGAAGTACTTCTCGCCCTCCTTGGGGGGGCGGACCTGGGCCTCGATCACGTCGCCGGCCCACAGGTCGAAGCGGCGGATCTGGGTCTGCGAGACGAAGATGTCGTCCGGCGAGGGCAGGTACTGGGAGACCCGCAGGTAGCCGTAGCCCTCGGGCTGCACCTCGAGCACGCCCTTGGCGTGGATGGTGCCCGTCTTGTCGGTCTGCGTCTGCATGATCCGGTAGATCAGCTCGTGCCGACGGAGGCGACGGTAGTTGAAGATGTTGAACTGGCGAGCGAGCTCGAACAGGTCCGCCATGTCCATGGTGTCGAGGGCGGCGACGTCGACCTCGGGCAGGGTGCCAAGCTCCTGGCCCCGCTCGGCCATCAAGGCCTCCTGGAACTCACGGGCCTCGCGCATCTCGCGGATCTCGCGCTCGGTGGCGCGGTTGCCGCGGTTGTCCTCGCGCATGAAGCCCTGCTGCTGGCCCCGGCGCTGATCCCGATCGCGATGACGCTGCTCGCGCTGCTCACGGTGGCGCTGTTCGCGATCGCGGTTCCGCTGGTCGCGGTCGCGGAAGCCCTGACGATCGCCCTGCTGACGCTCCTGGCGCTCACCCTGCTCGCGGGGCTGGCGCTCCTGGCGCTCACCTTGCTCGCGGGGCTGGCGCTCCTGGCGCTCACCTTGCTCGCGGGGCTGACGCTCCTGGCGCTCACCCTGCTCGCGGGGCTGACGCTCCTGGCGCTCACCCTGCTCGCGGGGCTGGCGCTCCTGACGTTCATGACGCTCGCCCTGCTCACGGGGCTGGCGCTCCTGGCGATCGCGCCGGTCGCGGCGTTCGTGCCGCTCGCGGACGACGGGGGCCGTTTCGGGGGCAGCCTGAGGGGCAGGGGCCGCTTCGGCGGCGGGGGCCGGCGCTTCGGCCTGGGGGGCCGCGACGGGATTCTCGACCGCAGCTTCGGCCGTCTGGGCGGCGCGGGTGCGGGAGGTGCGGCTACGGGGTTCGCGGGGGGCGCGGGTGCGGGTGGTCGCCGGCGCGGCTTCGGCCTCAGGGGCGGCCGCAGAGGGAGCGGCGGGTTCCGCAGCGGGCTCCGCGGTGGCGGTCTGGGCGGCGGCTGCGGCTGCGGCGCGGGCTTGCGCGGCGCGGGTCGGGCGGCGGCGGGAGGTGGCCGGCGCGTCTTCGAGCATCACGGCAGCCGAGGGTTCCGCAGGGCCAACGGATTCGGGCGCATTAGAGCGCTTAGCCGAGGTTTCCAAACAGAGTCACTCGCTTTCAGAGGGAGTTGGAAGTGTCATTGGAATTGTCGTGGGGGTTGTGACCTCAATCACAGGGGCATCATAGCATCACCCCTCGGCTACGTCAACGAAAATACTCAAGCAAGCGTTTTCCCTCGTCGTTCAGGGGGATCCGGCTTGCCTCAAAGCCGCGCGGCGCCCCGCTCACGACTCGGATCGGGGCGCCGCGAAGGGCGATTGAAGGGAAAGGCGAGACCGCGTTTACGAGATGTTCGCCAAGAGCGAGATGATCGCGCGCAGGGCGATGCTGTAGACGAAGTAGGCGATGATCGGCGAGATGTCGATGCCGCCCATGGGCATCAGGCGCCTAAAGGGCGCGAGGGTCGGCTCGATCACACGACCCACCAGCTCCACGGCCGGGTGGTTGCGCGGTACCTGCGGGATCCACGACAGGATCACCCAGATGAACAGCAGGATCTGCCAGATCTGGAAGAGGTTGGTGAGGACCTGGACCAAGAGGTACATGACTTAGTGACTCGCTTTCCCGAGCTCCTTGGAGCGCTGCGTGGCCGCCTTGACCGCCAGGCACAACGTCGCGCGGACGGCCGCCTCTTCCAGGACCTGCAGGCCGGCCGCGGTGGTGCCGGCGGGGGTGACGACCTGGTCCTTGAGCTCGGCGGGGTGCTTACCAGACTGCTGCACCAGCATAGCGGAGCCGACGACCGTTTGGCAAACCAGCTCGCGGGCGATCCGGCGGGGTAGGCCTTGCTGTACGCCGGCGTCGATCAGGGCCTCGACGATCAAGGTGATGTAGGCCGGACCGCTACCCGACAGGCCCGTGACCGCGTCGAAGTAGCCCTCGGGCAATTCGAGCACCTCGCCCACCGCGCCGAAGATGGCGCGGGCCTCTTCCAGGTGGTGGGCCTCGGCCAGGGCGTTGCCCGCGATCGCGGTGATCCCCTCGCCGATGACGCAGGGGGTGTTGGGCATGGCCCGCACGATGGGGGCTTCGCCCTGGGCCACGTGGGCCTGGAGCTGGGCGAGGGTGAAGCCCGCCACGATGGAGATGGCGAGGGTGTCGCGGCCCCAGCGGGGACCGACCTCTTCGAGGACCTCGTGGACCGAGGCGGGCTTGACGGCCAGCACGATCACGGGGGCTGCGAGGCAGTCGAGGTTGTGGGCGGTGGTCGAGACCCCGTAGGTCTCGTGCAGGTACGCGCGGCGCGCCTCGAGCGGGTCGCTGACCAGGATCGAGGCGGGGGCGTGCAGGCCCTTGCCGAGCAGACCCTTGACGAGGGCCTCGGCCATGGTGCCGCCGCCGATGACCGACAGGCTGGGAGTTGGGGCCGTGTTCACGCGCATGTCCTCATATACGATCGGTTGCCGCCTCCCGGCCGGAACGGCGGGCTGGCGGCAACCAAGACGTGGGCGAAGGCTAGTCTAGCGAACGCGCCAGAAGAGATCCTTGGAAGCGCTCTGCTGGGGCTGCTGGGCCTGCGAGACCATCCACTGGGTCTCGTTGCTCAGGGCGTTGATCTTGACGTTCGAGGGGGTGAAGAGGAAGATCGCCTCCCCGATGCGCTCCTGGTGGCCGTCGAGAGCATGGCAGGCGCCCGAGACGAAGTCGACGAGACGCTGCGACTGGATATCGGTCAGGCCCTGGAGGTTGAGGATCACGGCGCGGCGCGAGCGAAGGTTCTCGATGATGCCGAGGGCGTCGTCGAACGAGTGGGGCTCGAGCACGACCAGCTCGCTCTGGCTCGCCGAAGGCAGACCCACCAGGTTGCTGGACTTGGCTTGCTTGGTGATCTTGGGATCCACCGTGGCCTCCTCTTCGTCCACGACTTCTTCGAACTCCTGGTCAAGTCCGACGAAGTTCTTGACCTTGCTCCAGATCTCGGCGCTCATGTGCCCTCCTCAAAATGCCCCTGGGTTTCCAGGTCGCTCGCCAAATATCCCGGTGCCGATTCGGACCAGCGTCGCCCCCTCGGCGACGGCTATTCGGAAGTCCGCCGACATCCCCATCGAAAGTTCAACCAGATCCGCCCGGTTCCCCGCGAGGGTCTGGCAGGCATCGCGCAGGTCGCGCAGTTGCCTGAAGACCGGCCGGATCGCTTCAGGATCCGTTGCGCGCGGCGCGATGGTCATCAACCCCCGCACCGCCACCCCAGGAAGCGTAAGCGCTTGCTCCAGGGCCGCCGGGACCTCGGCCGGCGTGAAGCCGAACTTGGTCCCTTCGAGCGCCACGTTCACCTGCAGGAGGATGTCCTGCCGGATGCCCAGGGCTCGCGCCTGTGTGTCGATCGCCTCGAGCAGCCGGAGGCTGTCGACCGAGTGGATCAACGAAAAGTTCCCGACCGCTTGCTTGACCTTGTTGGTCTGCAGGTGGCCGATCAGGTGCCACTCGAGGGCCAGATCCGATAGTTGCGCCTGCTTTTCGCGGGCCTCCTGGATCCGGTTCTCCCCGACCGTGCGGACCCCGAGGTCGTAGACCTCGCGGACCCTCGAAGCCGGCACCGACTTGGTGACGGCCACGAGTCGCACCGAGTCGGGGGTGCGCCCCGCCTCGACGGCGGCGCGCCCGAGGGCGTCCCGAACGAACGAGAGGGATTGGGCCAGGTCAGATCGATGCACGGCAACAAGTCAACAAGGGATCAGTGGCCACGAATATATCACCTCTCGGTCGTGATTACAATAACGCCCTCTCGTACCCGTGAGCGGTGCGCTGGATCACCGTATCTTCACGAATGGACGGCAGGCCAGGAGGATCTTGGCCATCCTGGCCGATGCTTGCTTTCTTCCGACCGGGTTAGGGTGGGGGCTGGGAGGTGCGCCATGCCGACCAACGCTCCTGCGATCACCCGAGGTCAAAGGCTTTCGAGCGTCTTGGCGCTCGCGATGGTGCTCGGTGCCGCCGGCTGCGCCGGGCCTCTGCCCGGTGCCCCCCAGGCCGCGGCGGCCCTCTTCTCGATCCAGGCCGACTACGTGGTCAGCGCCGACGCGGGGGGTGGGGGCGAGGCCTGGAACCTTCGCATGATCGGCGTCCAGCCCGTGGCGGTGCCGGCCCTGAGCGGGGCGCGCCAGGTGGTGGCGGCCGTCATCGACACGGGGGTCGACCCGGCCCACCCCGAGCTCAAGGCCGAGCTCTTGCCCATGATCGATCTGGTCGGGGGCGATCGCTACCGCAAGGACGGCAAGGACGTGGACTACTCAGGGCGCGACGGCAACGGCCACGGCACCCACGTGGCGGGGATCGTCCATTCGACCGTCGGCCCCAACAACCCGATCGGCATCCTCGCCCTCAAGGCCATCGGCAATTCGGGGATAGGCGACGACGGCACCATCGCGGGCGCCATCCGCCGCGCGGTGGACTGGCGGGATCCGGCCAACCCCTCGCGCCGGGTGCGGGTCATCAACCTCTCGATCGGGGGCAAGACCTCGTCGCGGGTGCTCGAGGAGGCCCTCGACTACGCCACGCGCCGCGACGTGCTGGTGGTGGTGGCGGCAGGCAACCGGACCCGGGACGTGGACTACCCGGCGGCTCTTCCCACGGCCCTGGCCGTCTCGGCCACCACGGTGCGGGACGGGATCGCCGACTACTCCAACCGGGGGCTGACGGTCGGCATCTCGGCGCCGGGCGGCGACTCGGACGCCTCGATCTCCTCCACCTGGCCCACTTACCTGACGGCGAGCGATTACACCAAGCGGGTCCGCAGTCCCCACGACCACGGGACCATGGTGGGCACCTCCATGGCGGCCCCCCACGTCACCGGGGCCGCGGCCCTGCTCTTCGCCCAGGACCCGACCCTCTCGGCCCGCCAGGTCCGCGCCAGGCTCCAGACCTGGACCCAGGACCTGGGGCCCTTGGGACCGGACGGTTACTTCGGCGTGGGGCGGCTCATGGTGGGGCAGGTCCTCCAGAAGGGGGCGCATGATGCGAACTAGCGCATGGGGCCTTGTTCTGGGGGCGGTGCTGGGGCTTGCGGGCTGTGGCTGGCTCGACGGGTTCCACGGCTACCAGGGCAAGGTGGTGGACGCCAACGGCAAGCCGCTCGCGGGGGTGGCGATCGCCTCGGGGCGCGCGGCGACTCTCAGCGGCGAGGACGGCAGCTTTTCCCTGGCGGATTCGCGCGGGGGCGTCACCTTCCGCAAGGTGCGCTACCAGGCGCGCGAGGTGGACCCAGGCGCGGGGGCGAGCGTCGTCCTGAAGGCGAGCGAGCAGCCGGTTTCGGTGGTGTGGGATGAGCGCTGGCAGAGCCCGGCCATGAATGGGGTGATCACCTACCTCCAGGGCAAGGGCTTCTCCATCCAGCGGGTGCGCCAAGGGGAGCTGCCCACGGGCCGCGAGGTCTACGTCCTGCCCTCACCCGCCTGGTTCAACCAGGAGGCCTACCAGGCCTATCTCCGGCTGGCCTCCGAGGGGGCCAAGCTGCTGGTGCTCGGCGAGTGGGGCGGCTACGACGGGGTCGACTTCGACGCTTGCAATTCGCTCGCCTCCCAGGCGGGGATCTCCTTCGTGCCGGCGGCGGTGCGGGTGTACGGGACGGGGATCGGCGGGGCGGGGATGCCGGATGAATGGCTGACGCTTCGCCGCTTCGAGAGCGCGAGCCTGGCCTCGGGCCTGAGCCAGGGCATTCGCCTCTTCACGGCGGGGGTTTTAGAGGTCAAGGACCCCGCGCGGGCCCTGCTGCGCACCGGCGAAGACGCCTTTCGGATCCAGGCCTGGAGCGGCGGCCCCCAGATCGTGGCCGCGGCGGGCCCCCTGGGCCGCGGTAGCTTGGTTGCGCTCTCGGACACCAGCCTATTCACCGACGAGAACGCCCCCGACGGCACCGCCCACCACCGGGTGCTGGACAACCAGGCCTTTGCGGTCAATCTCCTGGAGTACTAGGCCCTGCAAGGCGCATGGACGCCATGATCAAAGCCTGATATGCTAAGGGCGTTCAACAAAACTGTTCCTTCTAGCCGCTCACGGCGGCCAACGGTCGTAACATGCCTGGTTTTGTTGAACGCTCAATAAAACGTCGGTTCCGTCGAGACGAAGGCCCTTGAATGTCCATCGCAGATAACCTCCAAGGCCGCGATCGCGCGAGCGCCGCGCCGGCGAGCCCCCATCAGCGGCGCGTCGAGATCGCCGCCATCCTGCTGAAGTACGGCTGGGACGCCCTCATCTTCCGCCTGAGCCTGGCGGATTTCCTGCCCGCGGGCCTCAAGCAGAAGCTCGCGGTTTCGTCGTTCTTGCGCCAAGAGGCCGAGTCCGCTGATCTTGACACCGATCTCGCCCTGCCCCTGCCCGCGGTCCTGCGCCAGATCCTCGAAGAGCTCGGCCCCACCTTCGTCAAGCTTGGCCAGGTCATGTCGACCCGCGCCGACCTCCTCCCTCAGAGCTACATCGACGAGCTCGCCAAGCTCCAGGAGCAGGTGACGCCCGCCCCCTGGCACGAGATGGAGCAGGTGCTGCTCGGCGAGTGCAACACCCTACGCCTCGGCTCGGGGCTGCCCATGGCGCGCTCGGTCTACGACGTCTTCCCCGAGTTCGACACCATCCCGCTCGCGGCGGGCTCCCTGGGTCAGGTCTACAAGGCCAAGATCCGCAAGGAGAACGGCGAGCTGCAGCAGGTGATCGTCAAGCTGCTGCGTCCGGGCATCGAGAACACCATCGAGTCCGACAGCGCGGTCCTGATCGACTTCGCGAAGCTGTTGCAGGCGCGGACCAACTGGGGCCGCTGGAACAACGTGGTGGGCCTGGCCGAGGAGTTCTCGGCCATCATCCGCAACGAGACCGACTTCACCCTCGAGGGGGCCAACACCGAGAGCATCGGCAGCAACCTCAAGCGCGACTACGGCGCCATGATCAAGGTGCCCGAGGTCTACTGGCAGTACACCTCGCGCCGGATGATGACCCTCGAGTTCGTCACCGGCCAGAAGATCTCGGCCCTCTTCCCCAAGCGCAACGGCGAGAACGCCCCGGTCCAGCTCACCCTCGAACAGCGCCAGCGCCTCAACCAGGCGCTCACCGTCGCCTTCCTGCGCCAGATCTTCGTCGACGGCTTCTTCCACGGCGACCCGCACCCGGGCAACGTCATGTTCCAGTTCAAGGACGGCGGGGACGGTCTTCCCAAGCTGATCCTGATCGACTTCGGCATGGTGGGCCGGCTGGATCCCCGATCCCGCGAGATCCTGATCGACTTCTTGCTCGCCATGCTCCAGTTCGACGCGGCGCGGGCCACCGACCGCATCCTCGAGTACGGCCATCCGCAGCAGCTCATCGACAAGCACCGCCTGACCATCGAGATGGACCACATCATGCGGGAGTTCCTGGGCCGCCCGGTCAGCGAGGTCCAGATCGGCTTGCTCCTCAACAAGGTCATGGAGCTGATGCTCCAGTACCGGGTGCGGATGCCGACCTCCTTCCTCATGATCGCGCGCGTGCTGGTCACGACCGAGGGCATCTGTCGGCAGCTCGACAAGGACTACATGCTCATCAACGTGGCGGAGCCCTTCATCCTCAGCCTGATGCAGCGGCAGTTCACGAGCATCTTCAACGGCCAGGAGCTGATGCGCGTCGGCCTGGACTGGAAGAACATCCTGCTGCGCACCCCGCGCCGGATCGACGACCTCTTGGCGGCGGCCAACTCGGGCCAGCTGCGGATCGAGTACGAGTTCCGCAACCTCCAGCGCCTCGAACGCACCCTGACGGTCATCGGCAACAAGGTCTCCTTCAGCCTCTTGACCGCGGCCTTCATCGTCGGGGCGGCGCTCTTGTCCTCGGTGCAGGGCGGCCCGCGGATCTGGGGCCTCCACGCCCTCAGCTTCGTCATGTTCGTGAGCGGGGGCCTCTTGGGACTCTGGCTGTTGGTCTCGATCCTGCGCTCGGGGCAGATCAAGTAGCATCTTACGGCTGGTAAGAGCCGCCTTTCGCCGGGTATAAACCTCTTTCCGGGCCCTCTTCGGGAAATGGCGCGGGTAAGGAGGCATTCGATGGGCAAGCTGCATTTTGGAATCGACGTGGACGGGGTGCTCGCGCACCACTTGCCCGCCATGCTCGACGTGGTCGCCGAGATGACGGGCAAGGTCATCCGGCACGAAGACGTGACCGACTTCTACTTTAACGGGATCGTCGAGCGCGCCCGCATGGACGAGGTCTTCGCCCGCTGCATGGAGACGGCCTTCGACCTGCCGCCGGTCGACGGCTGCCACCTGATCAACGAGCTGCCCGGAAAGGTCACCATCGTGACCCACCGCCATGAGGGCGAGGCCGAGCGCACCACCCTCAAGTGGCTCGCGCACCACGGCATTCGCTACGACGACATCGTCTTCACCCGTGGCCCCAAGAGCCAGATGGGGGTCTTCGATTTCTTCGTGGACGACGCACCCCACAATGCCAAGGACCTCGCCCAGGCGGGCGTCACCACCTTCCTCATGGAGCAGCCCTACAACCGCCACTCCCAGTTCGGGGAGCTGGACGAGCGGATCGTGCGGGTCTCGCACTGGGACCAAATCCGAGGGTACCTGGAGGAGCGATCGCTCTGGAGTGGCGATCCCCGGCCCGTCAATTAGACGCGTTCACTAGGCCGAGAAGAAGTTACCCCCGGACCGATGCTCGGTTCGGGGGCTCGCTTTTGGATAGCAGGCGAGAAATGTGCCCTGCATCGAGGTGGTTAATAGAAGTTGATCCGGCGGATGCTGTTGTTGCCGGTGTCGGCGACCCACAGGCTGCCACTGGCGTCGAAGCACAGGCCCGTCGGTCCGTTGAACAGGGCCGTGCCCTTGCGTCCATCCGCATTGCCCTGGGTGCCGCCCGCGTAAGTGGTGACGTTCCCGTTCTTGTCGATCTTCTTGATGGCGTGGTTGCCGGTGTCGGCGACCCAGACGATCCCGTCGCTATCGACCGCCACCCCCTTGGGGGCGCTGAAGCCGCTGATCGTCCTGACGCTTTCGGTGGCGGTGATGTTGAACGTCTTGATGACGTTGTTGCCCGTATCCGCCACGTAGAAGTTGCCGTCCTTGTCCGCGGCAATGGCCGATGGGACGTTGAAGCTATGCGAGGCGACCACGGCGTTGTTGTCCCATGTGTCAAGGATCGCATTTTTGCGCTTGTCTAGGATGTAGTTATGGTACCGCTTGTACTGATCCGTGGGGGGGACGTACCAAACGCTGGAAATGGGCTGAATGGAGGTTTCGGAGCTGGGGCTGAACGAATAACCACTACCACCGCTATTGCCCACATTGACATTTCCGGCAAGGCCGGGGCCTACAACGTAGGCTTCCCCCCCGTTGATGGTGCGGTAAGTCAGCCCCGTGAACTCTCCTGTCGGCCTATTTCCGCCATATCCTATGTCCGACATCGCCCGGGAAAGCGTCAGCGTCCCGGTCTTGGATAGCGTGTAGAGCTTGTCCTGCGAGATGAAGGCCAGGGTCCCCTGGGGGAACATCACCGCGCCGACCGAGGCCGTCGCGTTGGCGTAGTAGGTCGTGATGTTGGGCCCCAGGATCGCCGAGATGGACGAGGCGCCGCTCGCGTTCAAGCCGCCATCCAGGATGGAGATGCTGGAGGTGCCCGTGCCGCTGAAGGGCTTGTCCAGCAGGGTGATGGCGAGCGTCTGGACGGTGGGGCGATCGTCCATGTTGACGGGGACGTCGATCGTGAAGGGGCGGCTGACCACCTGGTTGGCCGCGTCGTAGGCCGTGGCCTTGATGCGGTAGGTGGTCTTGGACTTGAGGTGGCTGAAGGTGATCGGCTGGCCGAGGTCGGCGTGCGCGATCGTCTTGGTGAGGGGCTGGTCGTTCTTGTCCTTGATCACGAGCTCCTGGCTGTTGGCGCCCATGGTGAACAGCTCCACGACCAGGTGGTCCACGATCTCGTGGTTGGTCTTTACCACCGCCTGCGCGGCGTAGCCTCCACCCTGCAACTGGGGCTGAAGTTGGAGCACGGCCTGGCCGTCGGCCATCACGTGCCCCTGCTGAGCGGGGGAAAGGACGGAGGGGAGCGCCGCGCAGCCCATCGAGAAGGACACGGCGAGCAGAGCGATCAGATGTAGCTTTTTCATGTCCGTATCCTTTACTTTGCCGCCGGTGCGAGCTTGAGGGTCCTGGGCTTGGATTGGCCGTAGAAGCCCGAGCCGTTGAAGGCGTTGCCCTTCTTCCAGTACTTGATCACGTAGTAGAGACGCTCGCTCCTGATGGTCGGGGTGACGGTGAACGAGGCGCTCGTCTTCTGGGTGCCGTCGCCGGGGAAGGAGAGCAGATCGCTCTGGTCTGCCGCGTTGATGCTGCGCAGGATCCCTTGATAGAGCGTATCGGCGTTGCTCCGGGCGGCCCAGTTGACCGTCACCGAGTCCTTGGTCTGCGCCGCTTGCAGGGCCTGCTCATCGAACCCGATGTCGAGATCGGCGCTCAGCTCGGCTCCCGCCATGCCCTTGAGCGAGGGCGACACGGCGACGTCGACGGTGTTGGGCAGGTTGTCCTCGTCCTTGTAGAAGATTTGGTACTCGCCCGGGGGCAGGTCCCGGAAGCTGTAAGCGCCCGTGGCGTCGGTCTGGGTGGTTTTCTCCACCTTGATGAACTCGCCGATCTCGCTGCGGCGCTTGAGGCGAAGGGTCAGGCGCTTGCCCGAGACCGCGTCCGGCTGTACCGAGTTGAGGATGCGGCCCTGCAGCACGATCGCCGTGGGGGCCGGTGCGACCGACACGGGCGCCGGAGTGGCCGTAGGCGTCGGCGTGGGCATCGGCGTCGGGATGGGCTTGGGCGTTGGCTTGGGCTCCGGGCCGTTCCAGTGGGTGCCGATGCCGACGAGGAGGCTCTGGTTGGCCAGGCCGTAGGTGTCGCCCGGCGTGTAGAAGTAGTGGGCCAGGAGGTCCATGGTCTTGGTCAAGCCGTAGCGAACGCCGAGGCCGTGCTGCATCTCCGAGGCCTGCACGCCGGCGCCGACCGGGTTGCTGTTGGTGCGGTAATCGAGTGAGTAGCCGACATTCGCCGCGCCCAGGGCCACGTCCAGGCCTGCGGCCAGGCCCATGGCGGTGCGGTTGCTCATCATGGCGACGAGGGGGGAGGCGTAGAGGGTGAAGAGGCCGAAGTCCTTCATCGCGCTCAGGGTGAACTCGCCACCCTGGCTGATAGAGCCCGGTGCGGTGCCCATGTAGGGAGCGCTGAGGCCGGGGCCGGGCTTTACGCCGAGATACAGCTCCGAGCGGTAGTGGCCACCCCAGCCGAAGGCGAGGCTGCCGTCCGACCACAGGGGCCCACGCAGGCCGATGGCGTTGAGCGACCCGACGTTGGCGATCAGCTGAAGGTAGTCGGTGACCCGCGCCTCGAGGCCCAGCTGGGTTCCGAGCATGGCGCCCTTGATCGCGGGGTAGTTCACGTAGCCGCCCTGAAGGCTCAGGTCGATGTCGCCGACGCGCTGCTGGTAGCGCGGGGCGATGTTGAGGCCGCCCGCGGTCAGGCTGTTCTCGAAGCGGGGTGCCGCGAGGGCAGCCCCGTCGAGGAGGAGGGTGCAGGTGGCGGCCAGGAGGCCGAGGGTGTGAAGGTAGTTCTTGGGCACGCTTACTTCACCTCGATCTTGCGGATGCTGTTGTTGCCGTAGTCTGCGACCCAGAGGCTGCCACTGGCGTCGAAATTGAGGCCGCTCGGCGCGTTGAACTGAGCCTTTTTCCCGCGCCCGTCCTTGTTGCCCTGGGTACCGCCCGCGAAGGTGATGGTCTTGCCGCTCACCGCCTCGATCATCTTGATGGCGTGGTTGCCGGTGTCGGCGACCCAGACGTTGCCGTCCTTGTCCACGGCCACGCCCTGGGGGCCGCTGAAGCCGCTGCCGATCACCCTGATGCTGTCGGTGGCGTTGATGTTGAAGGTCTTGATGACGTTGTTGCCGGTGTCCGCCACGTAGAAGTTCCCGGCGGCATCGATGACCATGGTCGATGGGTTGTTGAACGCATTGAGAGCGGTGATGCGGGTGCTCCCCTTGCGGACGGCCATTGTCGTCTTGTCCAGGTAGAACTTGGCGGGAAATTGATCGCTGGGCTGCAGAAAATACGTCGCCACGGCAATGGGGACGCTGCCGTCGGACGAGCTGGTTCCGCCTAAACTGATGGAGCTGTAGTTCCAGTGAATGGCGGATGTGCTGGTGGTCCCGGCGTAAAGAGTCTCTTCAAACTCAGTAAAGCCTGGTTGCTTTTTTTGGTGCGTGAGCGTCAGGGAGGTGACAGGCTCACCATAAGCGAACGTTTTCCGCGTGAGTTGATTGTTCTTCAGCGCGTACAGTGAGTTGCCCGCAATGAAGAACAAGCCGCCAAATTCGGTCATGGCCACGCCCAGTGACTGGGTGGCGCCGGTGTAGTAGGTCGTGACGTTGGGCGGCAGCTCCAGCGAGACGGTCGCCTCGCCGCTGTGCAACAGGTTGCCGGCATTGATGGCGACGCTGGAGGTGCCCGAGCCATTGAAAATTTTGTCCAGCAGGCTGATGGCGAGCTTCTGGACGGTGGGGCGATCGTCCATGTCCACGGGGACGTCGATCACGCAGGGGTGGCTGATCACCTGAGAGGCCGCGTCGAAGGCCGTGGCCTTGACGCGGTAGGTGGTCTTGAGCTTGAGGTTGCCGAAGGTGATGGGCTGGCCGAGGTCGGCGCGCCCGATCGTCTTGCTGAGGGGCTGGTTATCCATGCCCACGACGGCAAGCTCTTGGTTGTTTTCACCGAGGGTGAACAGTGCCACCTCCAGGTGGTGCACGGCATCCTGGTCGGACTTCACCTCGGCCTGCGCGGCGTAGCCGCCACCTTGCCACAGGGGCTGAAGCCGGAGCACGGCGTGGCCGTTGGCCACCACCTGTCCCTTGGATGAGGGCGAGAGCATGGAGGGGATCGCCGCGCAACCCATCGACAAGGACACGGCGAGCAAGGCGGTCAAATGAAGCTTTTTCATAGACGAGTCTGTATCCTTGTGCGCTAGCGGAAGGGGGTGAACGTGATCGAGTCGCTGGCGTCATAGCCGCCGGGCGTGACGACGATGGTCGAGATCGTCGCCGCGCCGCTGTAGGTCCGATCGACGAGTCGGACGACCAGATCCTCGACGGCGGGGGTGTCGTTGTCCTGGACCTGGACCTCGAGCACGGAGTCCGGCTTGCTGATGAGGTGGGCTGCGTCGTTCCCCTCCTCGCTGTAGGCATAGGCCTTCAGGCGATAGGTGGTGTTCGGCGCGAGGTTGTCGAAGGTCAGGGTGCCCTTGAAGTCGGTTGCCGGCACGTCCAGGCTGCCCATCACGACACCGTCGGCGCCCGAGGCGTCGGTTTTGAAAACCTGGACGACGAGGTGCACGACGTCCGCGGCGGTGTACTTCGTCACCAGCGCCTGGGTGGAGAGGCCCCCGCTCTGGATCTGAGGGCGTACGTGCAGGGAGACGGATCGCGCGGGCGAGAGGCCGAAGGGCGAGGATTGGCAGCCGGCGAGGAGGGCCAGCGCGGCGATTGAAGCCAGGAGGGGACGTTTCACGGCATTCGTCTTCATCATTCACCTGTTAGTTTGGAAGCGAGAAGGAGAGCCAATTGTTGCCAGTGGAGGAGGCCACCTCGTCATCGTTTCTGACGTAGATGTCGATGGGGTACGGGGGTGTGTAGACCCCGCCGCTCTTCTTACGAAACTCAAACTTCAGCCGGTAATTCGTATTCGCCTGCAAACCCGCGATCTTCACGTTCGTGGAAAAGCTCGCCATCGGGACGACCATCGGGAGGGCGTTTGGGACGAGGGATTCGATCCCACCGGCGACCTTCCAGAGGGTCATGGTCGCCTGGTCATAACTCCCCACGTAGCCCTGAGCGGAAAGGTAGTAGCTGATCGAACCGGAGAAGAGCACGTTCTTCAGCTGGATGGGCAGGGGTTCGAACGTGGGGCGATCGTTCTCGCCCGTCTCGACCTCGGGCGTCATCGAGGACGCGTCCACCGAGATCTGCTGGTCCTGGGCGTCGTAGGCGCGCGCGAGGATGCGGTAGGTGGTGTGCGGGCGGAGGTTGCTCAGCGCGATCTGGCTATTGAGGCTCAAGCCGTCTCCCGACTGGTTCAGCTTCAGGTGGCCCGGATCTTCCCAGGTCGTCGGTTGGCCGGTGGTCGCCGAGACGGGCACGAACGAGCCCGTGGCGTCCTTGAGAGTCGGGATGACCTCGAGCCGCTTGATATTCCACGGCCCAAGGGGGTTGATCTCGGCCTGGATCCGGGCGCCGGTCGAAACGGTCGGCATCAGCCGGAGGGTGGCTCCCTGGGAGCGAACGATCGATCCACCTATGGGGGCCGGGGGAAGAAGGGTGGCGCAACCCGCGAGGGTCAGGCCCATGAGCAGGGGCAGGGCCCTGGTCCAGTTCTTGTGCATGCGGCTAATCCTTCGTATCAACTAGTCGATCGCTTCGCTGTCGGTGGCGTCGTGGACGGTGCCCGGGGTGAAGGTCACGTCGGTCGTGGCCTGGACGTCGGGGCGCTTGTCCTTGAGCTGGACGCTGATGCTCGCAGTGGCGATGGTGCCGTCCTGGTCGACCTTGACCTCGGTGTAGGTGGCGGAGTCCCCGACGCTGAGGATGTCCGCGTCGTCGGTGCCCGGGCGGCCGTAGGCGACGGCGCGGATGCGGTAGGTGGCGCTCGAATGGAGATTCTCGAAGACGATCGGCTCCCCGAGCTGGGCGTTGGGGATGTCCTTGGCGACCGGTTCACCGTTCACATCCATCAGGGCCGCATCGACGCCGTCGATGACGACGAAGAGGCCGACCAAGAGGTGGTTGACGTCGGCCATGCCGTAGGACGAGACCTGGGCCAGGGTCGTGAACCCGTCCCACGTGAGCTTACCTGCCTCGAATCGGGGCTGGATGGTGAGCTTGCTGTCTCCGGTGGCCAGCTGCGCGATGTGGACGGACTGATCGGCGCCCAGCGGGAGGTAGACGCAGCCACCGATGATGGTGAGCAGGCCGAGGGCTGGAAGGAAACGCTTGAGCAAGACGTTGTCTCCTAATGTTCAGAGTCAAGGGCCTTTTGGCAGAAAAACGGAGTTACCGTAAGCCTATCGATTGAACGTAAGCTCAAGCTAGAGAGAATCCCCTCGAATATCAGGGGGCTATCCCCCTCATTAAGGGGGATAGCCCGCTTGTGAGTGACAAAGGCCTCGAATAGGCTAGGTTCATGTGAACCATCTCGACCTGTGATGCTCGATTGCCTGGCTGCTGCGTGAACCCCCTCGGCCTGAGCGAAGGATGCGTCCAGTCGCTTCATCGAGGAACAAGTACTGTCATGAACAAGCACCTGGTTCGCGGCCTCGCCGCCGCTGCTCTCGCCCTCGGATCCCTCTCGCTGACGGCTTGCCCCGCGCCCGCCCCCTATGTCCTTCCCACCACGGCGGGCGCCGAGATCAACGATGACTTCTGGAGCGCCTACTATCCCGAGTTCAAGAAGGACATGACCTGGACCTACAAGTTCAGCTCCTTCGACGCCTCGGGCTCAGTCGTGGCCGAGGGCGAGTCGGTCTGGAAGATCGTCGAGGTCAATGACGGTGCCGCGACCGTCAAGATCAACGCCAAGCTGGGCGAGACCACCCTCGCCGAGGAGACCACCCAGCTCACCAAGAAGGGCCCCTCGAACGCCAAGTCGGGCTTCAAGTTCCAGAAGACCAAGGCGCGTAAGATTGGCGGCGTCGACTACCCCGAGGCCGTCTGGCTCAGTAGCACCAACGACGACGGGACCTCGGACGATTACTGGGTCGTCAAGGGCGTCGGCATCGTGGCGATCGACCATAACAAGGACAAGACGTACCTCTCGCTCAAGAGCAAGTCCTTCTAACGCGGTACTTCTCGCGCGATACAAGAATTCGGCCGGCGGATCATCCCCGGCCGAATTCTTCAAGCACGACCCCCGAGCCGCTTGATGGCTCGGGGGTAACGATTGCTATGGGAGTTTGAGCTCGATGGGCTTTGACTGGCCGTAGAAGGTCTCGGCGTTGAAGAGGCCGTCCTTCTTCCAGTACTTGATGACGTAGTAGACCTTCTCGGCCTTGATCGCGTCGCTGAGGGTGAAGCTGCCTTCGCTCTGGGGGCCCACCTTCTCGGGGAAGTTCAGGAACTCGAGCTGCTGGCTGCCGGTGGTGCCGCGCAGCAGGCCCTGGTAGACGGCGTCTTCGACGCCGAGCTTGTCGGCCCAGTCGATGGTCTGGGTCTTGCCTGCGAGCTGGGCCTTGAAGCTCTGTTCGTCCCAGGCGATGTCGATCTCGGAGCGGGTGATGCCGGGCTTGACCTTGACGGCGTCGCCCACGGCCACGTCGACGACGTTGCCGAGGCGTCCCTCGTCCTTGAAGAAGACCTGGTACTCGCCGAGGGGCAGGTCCTCGAACCGGAAGTTGCCCTGGGCGTCGGTCTGGGTCGTGGCCTCGACCTTCTCGAAGCCCTTGGTGCCCGGCTTGCGGTACTTGAGGCGGGCGGTGAGCGGCGTGCCCGGGTTGCCGCCTTCCGACAGGGAGTGGACGAAGCGGCCTTCCAGGATGACGCGCTGGGTGACGGGGGTCGCCACGGGGGCCGGTGTGGGGATCGGTGCGGGAGTGGCCGCTGCGACGGGGGCGGGCATCGCTACCGGTGCCTTGGCGGTGGCGCCGAAGAGGCGCATGCCGATGCCCGCGAGCAGCCCCTGGTTTGCGATCGCGTAGGTGTCGCTCGGCTGGAAGAAGTAGTTGGCCTGGGCGTAGAGGCGATCGCCAAGGCCGTAGCGGGCCCCGACGCTGTGCTGCACCTCGTTGCCGGCGACGGCCTCGACGCTCTGGGCGGGGTTGACGACGTTGGCGCGGTAGCTGACGGCGTAGCCGAGGCCGAGGCGGTCCCAGGCCCAGTCGATGCCCGCTTCGACGCCTGCCATGGTGCGGTTGCTCATGACGGCGGCCAAAGGCGAGGCGAAGAGGGTGAAGCCCTTGCGGGCGTACATGGCGTTGAGCTTGGCCTCGAGGCCGTGGGCCGACGAGCCCGGATAGGGGGCGAGCCCGAACATGGGGGCCGTGCGGCCGGGTCCCTGGTCGATCAGGAAGTAGAGGTCCGAGCGGTAGTGGGCATCCCAGCCGAGCTTGAGGCCGGAGAGCTCGGTGATGGGGCCTCTGAGGCCGATCTCGGCGAGGGGACCCATGTTGGCGAGGAGCTGGACCTTGTCGTGGATTCTGGCTTGCAGGGAGAACTGCCCTCCGACCAGGCTGGCCTGGCTGGCGGGGTAGTTGAGCAGGCCGCCCAGGAGGTTGAGGTCCACGTCGCCGACCTTGTCCAGGTAGCGCGGGGCGATGTTGAGGCCGCCCGCGGTGAGGCTGTTCTCGAGGCGGGCGGGCTCGGCGAGGGCCGGGAGGGCCATGGTGACGCCGAGGGTGGCGGCGAAGAGGGCGCGGGGCCAGTGACGGATCATCTTGTTCTCCTGTGCCATTACTCGAACGAAACGCTGGCGGAGCCGGCGTGGGTGAGGCCGCCGTCCGTGAAGGTGACGGTCGATGCGGTGGCCTGGCCGTTGAAGACCCGGTCGATCAGCTGGATCTTCAGGCGCTTCGCGTAGACGCGGTCGACGTTCTCGACCGTGATGTCGATCGAGGAGCTGGCGTCGAGGCTGATGAGGTCACTCTCGGCGGTGCCTGGTGCCTTGTAGGCGTAGCCCCGGACCCGGTAGTCGGTCCAGGGGTGGAGGTTGGTGAAGGTGAGGTTGGCGGAGAAGCCGAACCTGGGGTCGGCGTCCAGGTCCAGCTGGATGGGGTTGGCGCCGTTCATGGCGGGCTGCTCGCCCTCGGGGGTGACCTTGTAGAGCTTGACGACCAGGTGCCGGATGTCGTCCCGGGTGTAGGTGAGGGGGGCGAGCGTTTGCGTACGATACTGGCCGCTCGCGACCTCGGGCGTCACCTGGAGGCTGGCCCCCCCGGTGGTGCTCGAGGTCATGGTGGAGGTCGCACAGCCTCCGAGCAGGGCGCCGAGCAGCGCGAGGCCGGCGAGGCTTTTCTTTCGGTTGTTGTTCATCTGCAAATTTCCCCTCGTCCTACTCGATGGTCTCGGATCGGGTGGCGGTCCCGCCGTTGACGACGTCGACCCAGTTTTCGTTGGTCTCGGCACCGAAGGCGACGCTCTTCAGCTTGACCGGCAGGCTGCCTACGGCAGGGCGGTCGTCGTTGGTCACGACCAGGTCCACCGTCGAGCCGCCCTCGACGCTGATGAGATCGCTTGCGTCGGTGCCCAGGGCCTTGTAGGCGTAAGCCTTGAGGCGGTAGGTGGTGTGGGGCCTGAGCTTGTCGAAGGAAATGGGGGCTTCGAGGCTGCTTGAGGCGACGTCGCGGACCACGGGGTTGCTCGCGGCGTCGCGCCAGGGGGTCTCGGTGCCGCCCGAGACGGTGTAGACCTTGACGACCAGGTGCGCGATGTCCGTGGCCTTGTAGGGGTTGAGGGTGTTGCCTCCCATGTCCTGGGTGCGGTACTGGCCGTTCTCGACCAGGGGGCGCACCGCCAGGGATGCGTTGCCGCTCGTCGCCGTGGTCGCGAGGCCGGCGCAGCCGGCGAGCAAGGCAGCGCCGAGGGCGAGAGAGCAGAGGCCGTGCTTCATGTCGAGATATCTCCTATGTGCGCGCATCGCTAGGCTCCCCCGCCCGGGACCGTGATCGAGAGCGTGGCGGCGAGCGCATTGTCGTCCGTCACGTCGAGGTCGATCGAGGCCGTGGCCTGGGTGACGTTGACGGCGTCCTGGACCTCGGCTTTGAGGCGGAACTTCGAATGGGCGGCCAGGTTGCCGAGGGTGACCTTCCGGCCGTGGAAGTCATACTCGATGCTCGACGTCGCATCGGGCAGGGGTACCTCGGCCCCGTCCACCAGCCTCACGAGCGTGAAGAGGGTGTGGTGGAAGTAGTTGTCCCCGACGCGCTGGAGGACGACCTTGGCGGTCGCCGCGAACGGGCTGTCCTTGAGCTTGAGGGGCAGGGTGCCCATGGTGGGGCGGTCGTCGTTGGTGACCGCGACATCCACCGAGGAGCTCGCGTCCTCGCTGATCAGGGCGTTGCTCGCGTCGTAAGCCCGCGCGACGATCCGGTAGCGCTGATGGGGCTTGAGGTTGATGAGGGCCACGCGCTTGCTGAGCTCGACGGGGGCCTGGTTGATCACGTAGAGCAGCTTCGGGTTGGTCGAGTCGGTGGCCTCCCCCGTGCTGGCGAGCAGAGGCAGGAAGACCAGCTCGCTGCCGGAGGAGGTCTCCACATAGGGCGTCACGCTCAGCGAGGCGATGCTCGAGGAGGTGTTGAGGGGAACCACCGCCTGGACGTGACGGCCGTCGGTGATCTGGGGTTGCAGGAGGACGGTGGCGCTCCCGGTTCGCTCGGCTGGCGTGCTGTCGCCCATCATGCCGGGCTGAAGGGTCGCGCAGCCCACCAGGCCGAGGCCCGCGAGCAGGGCCAGGGGCTTGAGGTCGAATGGCTGTTTCGTTTTCATCTCGTGTTTCTCCTCGCCTGGCCTAGTCGATCTTCCGGATGCTGGAAAATTCACTCACGTACAGGATGCCACCAGGGGCGTAGGTCACCCCGAAAGGCGTCTGGAGGCGCGCGGTCGCTGCCGGGCCATTGACGCGGTCAGGGTGCCCCATCTTGCCGGCAAAGGTTCTCACGACGCCGCCAGGGGTGATCCTGCGGATCGCGTGATTGGCGTTCTCAGCCACGAAGAGGTTTCCCTGGGGGTCTAGCGCAAGGCCCCACGGGAACCTGAAGCGTGCTTCCGAACCGGTGCCGTCGACTCCTCCGGCGTTGGCCGCGCCCGGAAGGCCTGCGAGAGTGGTGACCTTGCCCGAGGGGCTGATCTTGCGGATGGCATGGTTGCCGCCGTCGGCCACGTACAGGGTGTCGTTCGAGTCGCAAGCCAGACCCGTGGGGCCTAAAAAGCGAGCCGTCGTGCCATCGTTGCCCGTGCTGTCGCTGGTCCCGGCTGAGTTCTCAGCCCCCGCGAAAACGCTGATGCTTGTGGCCGTCGTGCCATTGAGCGTGATTTTCTTGATGACGTGACGATTGTATTCCGACACGAAGAGATTGCCCTGCGAGTCGAACGCCATTCCATAAGGGTAGTAAACATCTGTGAATCTTTGATTGTTTTGGTCCGTGATCGTCTCCACGGTGTTGTTGGCAATGGAAATCTTGCGCAACCCGCCATAAGGTGTGAGTTGACTCACGAACAGGTCCCCGTGTTTGTCTATGGCGATGGAGAAGAGGTTGGTGAAGCTGGAATTGGCGAGGGTGCCATCGTTCCAGCCCATGGCGCTGCTGCCCGCGAGCGTGGTGACCACCCCCTGAGGGGTTGCCTTGCGGACGGTATTCGACATGATATCCACCCAGTAGACGTTGCCCTGCGCGTCCGACACGATGGAAATGGGAGAGCCAGGGTTGTTGGCGGCGATGCCCGTTCCGTCTCCCACGAAATTCGAAACCTCGTAGCCTGCCTGGACGCTGGCAGCGCTGGTGGGCGCCTGGTAGGTACCGTTGGTCACGGTGATGCCCGCGCTGGCCTGGCCGCTGAAGAGGCGATCGAGCAGCTTGACGGGCAGAGTGCCCAGGCTGGGGCGCTCGTTGTTCCCTGCGACCTGGATCTCCGCGTAGGAGCCGGCGTCATCGCTGATGAGGTCTTGCTGCGCGGTGCCCGCCGCCTTGTAGGCGAAAGCCCTGACCCGGTAGGTGGTGTAGGGGTGGAGGTAGCCGAAGCGGATGGGGACGTTCAGGCTGCTGGAGGCGACGTCCTTCTGGACAGGGTTGCCCGAGCCGTCCAGGACTGGGGCCTCGTTGTTGCCGTCCAGGGTGTAGAGCTTGACCACCAGGTGGTCGACGTCTGCCTGCATGTAGCCGGGGACGATCGCCTGGGTGCGGAGCTGACCGCCGCTCACGCGGGGCAGGACCTCCAGCGTGCCGGTGCCGGTCGGGCGCCCCGTCAGAGAGGGGGCCACGCAGCCTGCGAGCAGGGTGACCCCAAGAACCAGGGCTAGATTAGTTTGCTTCACGTCTCGATCTCTCCTCGCTCGCAACATTAAACAGATGACGATCTAGTGCTGATGCCCTCGGTGCCGGTCTCGTAGAGGCCGTCGGGAATGCTGAAGGGCGGCGAGGCTTGGCCGTCGAAGGGGGTGGCCTTGAGCTGGATGGGCAGGTCGGCTTGTTGCTGGCTCTCATCGGGAAGGATGACGTCGAGCGACGAGCTCGCGTCGATCGAGATGAGCGCGTCGCTTACGGTGCTCGCGGCCTTG
The DNA here is from genome assembly GCA_017744355.1 of bacterium. Classification (NCBI taxonomy): domain Bacteria; species bacterium. The sequence continues at coordinate 168,435 of JAGIBK010000007.1, forward strand.
TAGGCGTAGGCCTTGAAGCGATAGCGGGTGTTGGGGTGGAGGCCGGCGAAGGTGATCGGCTTGCTCAGTTCGTCGCGCGTGACGTCCTGGACGATGGGGTTGCCCGCGGCGTCGATGATGGGGACCTCGGCGTCGCCCACGACCTTGAAGGCCTGGACGAGCAGGTGCTGGACGTCCGCGCTCGCGTAGGCGGGGACGACGGCCTGCGCGGAGTAGCCGCCGCCAGCGATCTTGGGGGTGAGTTGCAGGGTGGCCTTGCCGGCGGTGGCCAACTGGCCGCTGGCGAGCAAGGGGACCTTGCCGAGCGGCACGTACACGCAGCCTGCCAGGGCTACGAGCCCCAGCACGGCCATCCCCAGGCGCGTTGCAGTCATATGGACAGACCTCCACAGTCGAAATCGGTCCGCGCAGGCGGAGCGATGGCTTGGCGAGATGAGCGATCGCCGAGCAACATAAAGAACAAGCGTATTTTAGGGTTGAAAGGCCGGTATTCTTGTGAAGAAATCGTGATGGTTTGCCTGAAATGCCTTCTATCACTAAATTAGAGGGCTGGCCCCCAAGGTCGATCGTGGTAATGAGGGGGGCAGCCCCTAATCGAGAGATTCGCAATGCCAATCAGGGCAGCAGGATTTCCTGCTGCCCCGATTGGCATCACTGACGAAGGGATTTACTAGGGGAGCTTGAGCTCGATGGGCTTGGACTGGCCGTAGAAGGTCTCGGCGTTGAAGAGGCCATCCTTCTTCCAGTACTTGATGACGTAGTAGACCTTCTCGGCCTTGATCGCCTCGCTGAGGGTGAAGCTGCCCTCGCTCTGGGGACCCACCTTCTCGGGGAAGTTCAGGAACTCGAGCTGTTGGCTGCCGGTGGTGCCGCGCAGCAGGCCCTGGTAGACGGCGTCTTCGACGCCGAGCTTGTCGGCCCAGTCGATGGTCTGGGTCTTGCCTGCGAGCTGGGCCTTGAAGCTCTGTTCGTCCCAGGCGATGTCGATCTCGGAGCGGGTGATGCCGGGCTTGACCTTGACGGCGTCGCCCACGGCCACGTCGACGACGTTACCGAGGCGTCCCTCGTCCTTGAAGAAGACCTGGTACTCGCCGAGGGGCAGGTCCTCGAACCGGAAGTTGCCCTGGGCGTCGGTCTGGGTCGTGGCCTCGACCTTCTCGAAGCCCTTGGTGCCCGGCTTGCGGTACTTGAGGCGGGCGGTGAGCGGGGTGCCGGGGTTGCCGCCTTCCGACAGGGAGTGGACGAAGCGGCCTTCCAGGACGACGCGCTGGGTGACGGGCGTCGCCACGGGGGCCGGGGTGGGGATCGGCGTAGGGGCCGGGGTGGCCACCGCGACGGGGACAGGGGCGGGCTTGCGGGTCTCGCCGAAGAGGCGCATGCCGCCGCCGACCAGGATCTGCTGGTTGGCGAGGCCGTAGACATCGGCGCTCTGCCAGAGGTAGTTGGCCTGGAGGTAGTGACGGTCGGTGAGGCTGTAGCGGATGCCCATGCCGTGCAGTAGCTCGTGGGGGGTGAGGGTGGCGGTGCCCTCGGCGGGGTTGATGAGGTTGGCGTGGTAGCTCAGGGCGTACCCGAGCCCCAGGCGATCCCACGACCAGTCGATGCCGCCGTCGAGGCCCAGGTAGCTGCGGTTGCTGAGGCTGGCCGCGACGGGGCTGACGAACAGGTTGAAGCCCGAAAAGGGGAGCATGCCGTTGAGCTTGAACTCGGCGCCCGAGGCCGATGCGCCGATGAGGGGCACGCCGAAGAGGGTGCTCGCGAGGCCGGTGCCCGAAGCCGCCACGAAGTACATGTCCTGGCGGTAGCGGGCGTCCCAGCCGACGGTCCAGCCCTGGAAGGTGCCGATGGGGCCGCGGAGGCCGACCTCGGCGAGGGGGCCCATGTTGGCGAGCAACTGGAGACCGTCGGTGATGCGGGCCTGGACCGAGAGCTGGCCGCCCATGAGTCCCGAGCCGTTGGTGGGATAAGTGACGGCGCCGCCGAGCAGGTTGAGGTCCACGTCGCCGGGGCGGCTCAGATAGCGCGGGGCGATGTTGAGGCCGCCCGTGCTGAGGCTGTTCTCGAGCCTTTCGGATTGGGCTCCGGCAGGCAGGGCGATGCTCAGACCGAGGGTGGCGGCGAGCATGAGGCTCGCCGCGGTGCGAGAGGCGTGATGGTTGCGCATGTGTTTCCTACTCACCTATTGCACCTCGTTGATGAAGTCGAAGGTCTCGGATCCCGAGGCCACGAGGGTCCCGTTGCTGACTGCGAGGCCCGCAGATGCCTGACCGGCGAACGCCTTATCCGCCAACTGAAGGGGGATGCTCTTCTCGAGGATGGCGTACTCGTAGTAGGCGATGGGGACGTCGAGCGACGAGCTCGCATCCACGGTGATCTGCTGGGTGTCCTGGTAGCCGTAGGCACGGACCCGGTAGGTCGTGTTGGCTTTCAGGCTGGTGAACCGGACCTGGCCGTTGAAGGCCTGGTGGTTGTCCAATTCCAGCTTGACGGGCGCGCCCCCGTCCAGGACAGGGGTCTCGACCTCGTTTGCGACAGTGTAGAGCTCGAGGACGACGCGGGTGACGTCTGCCTGTTTCCAGGGCTCGACGCCGCTGCTGCCCTGGACCGTGCGCTCCGAGGCGATCCGGGGGGTCAGGACGAGGGTCGTCGTGCCGGCGGAGGGCTGAGCGATAGGGGCCGCGCAGCCGGCGAGGACGCCAGCGACGAGCAGCGAGGAGAGCGTGATGTTGTTCATTTTCATGGTTCCTTCCTCGCTCAACTAAGGAGGGGAGATCTCGATCGAGACGGTCGCGCCGGGGAGCACGTCATCTAGTCCCACCACGACCTCGGTCGAACCCGACGCCAAAAAGCCCCCGTGGCTCTTACGGGCCTCGACTTCGACCCGGTAAGTGGTGTTGGGCTTCAGGTTGTACAGGTAGAAGTCCTTCAACACGCCCGGAACGAGCTGGGTCGAGTTGGGAACCAGGTCAGGCGCGTGGAGCGAGGTGATGAAGGTCTCGATCTGGCTACCGCTCCCGTTCACGAGCACGCGGACGGAGGTGCTTGCGGCGAAGACGGTGTTCATGAGCTTGATGGGGAGCGTGCCGAGGGAGAGGGTCTCATCGCCGAGAACCGGGAGATTTACCTGCGAGCTCACGTCGTCGCTGATGAGGGTGTTGCTCATGTTGTAGGCCCGCGCGATGACGCGGTATCGCTTGTTGGGCTTGAGGTTGGCGAAGCGAATCTTCTTGTTGAACGCGATGCTCGGCGAAGCCTGGGTGAGCATGAGGACGCCCGTGGCGGTCGAGTCGGTGGCGAGCCCCGTCACCGCGTCGATGTTCTTGTAGATGGGGAAGCCGAAGGGGCTCTCCTCAACGTAGGGGGTGATGCTCAGGGAGGCGATGTCAGCGGCCTTGTAGACGGGTCTGATTGCCTGGACGTGGCGTGCTTCCTCAAGCCGAGGGGTCAGCTCGATGACGGCCGTGCGCTCGTGGGTGTCAGGAGCGCCGACCGCGCCGGGGCGCACGGTGGCACAGCCGAGCAGGACGAGGCCCGAGAGGCCCGCGAGAGGGAGGGCGAGGTGTTGCTTCACGGATGCGCCTCCTTAATTATCCAGCACTTCGACGCTCATCGACGCGGGGTCGGTGGTCGTGAGGCTGCCGGTGGCGATCGCGATGGAGGCCGTGGCCTGGCCGTTGAAGCCGCGGTTGAGGAGGCCGACCGGGAGCTTCGCGAGGGTCGGACGATCGTTGTAGGCGATGGCCAAGGTCACCGAGGAGCTGGCGTCGTCGCTGATCTTGTGGTCATCGTCGGTGTAGGCCTTGGCGAGGATGCGGTAGGTGGTGTTGGGGTGCAGCTTGACGAACTGCACGGGGATCCGGTGGTTGGTGACCGTGGCCTGCTTCAGCGGGGTGTTCTCGCCGTCGCGGTAGAGCTCGACGATCACCCGATCCACGCTGCTCTCGTCGTAGGGGCGCACCTCGGGCATCGTCTGCACGAGTCGGCCGCTGTTGAAGGTGGGCTGGATTTCGAGGGTGGCGGTGCCTTCGCCGGTGAAAGGGGCGAGTGAGGCGCAGCCCGCAAGCAGTGCCGCCGCCGTCAGTCCATATGCAATACGCTTGTTCACGTTGGTCTTCCTCATCTCTTAGAAGCTCACTTTGCGAAGGCGGTTGAAGAAGCGATCCGTCATCACGACCGTGCCGTCAGTGGGGTGAGCGGCGAGGCCATAAGACGCGGCGAGGCCGGCATCCGAGCCGCGCCCGTCGGGGTAGATCGCGAAGAAGTCATTGCGGCCTGCCACCGTGCTCACCCTGCCCGAAGGCGAGATCAGCCGCAAGAAGGCCGGGTAGTACGCGAAGAAACTGCTATCCTGGCCGTCGGCGACCAGCATGAATCCGTTGCTGAGGATGGTGATCGCCCTCGGGTTGCGGAAGCTGGCGTTCGTACCCACGCCGTCGGTTCCACCGTTGGTGCCGCCCGCGAATGTTTCGAGGGGGCCGAAGCTGCTGCCGTTGAAGGGAAGCTTGCGGATGCGATAGTTAGCGGTGTCGCTCACGTAGAGGTTACCGGCATTATCCCTTGCAAGCCCCATCGGTCCGAAGAGATCCGTGCTGTTCCCAGTGCCTGCAATTGTGGTCATCGTCATCTCGTTGCCGCTCGGGGTGAACTTGCGAATCTTGTGGCTGGTAGCATCCGCGCCGTACACGTTGCCGTCAGCATCCGCTACGAGCCCGTACATGTAACCGAATCTCGCGTTAGGGCCCGTGCCATCGCCATCGGTGATGGCGAAGATGTCGCCTGCGGGCGTGCTGACCGCGCCTTCTGAGGTGATCTTGCGCAGCAGCTTGCCGTCTGAGACGTAGAGGTTGTTGTTGGGATCGATGGCGATACCGCACAGGTAGCTGAACGTGGCTTGCAGGCGGTTGGGGCTGTCGGCGCTGCCGCTGGTGCCGCTTCCTGCGAACGGCGTCACGACGCCGTTCGAGTCCATCTTGAAGATGCGCGTGTTGCTGGCGATGAAGAGGTTGCCGGACGAGTCGTAGGCCACCCCGTTTGGAGTGACGAGGTCCGTGGCCAAGAGGGTATTGAGAAGCGCGCCGTACTTCACCTGGGCGTCAGACGTGACCAACTGCCCCTCGGTGAGCGAGAGCGAGCCCGTGGCCGTGCCGCTGAAGAGCTTGTTGATCAGGGCGACGGGCAAGGTCTTGTGGCCCGCATTCTGCCCGGTGCCGATAGACACCTTCACCGAGGAGCTCGCCGGGTCGTTGATGAGGCTCTCGGCGCCCTCATCGGCCGCCTTGTAGGCGAAAGCCGTCAGCCGATAGCTGGTGTTGGAGGCGAGGCTGGTGATGGTGAGCCCCTTGTTCGCGGTGCTGCCTTCGCTCGTCACGACGATCGGCGAGTGCTGAGGATCGACGACATCACCGGCCAGCTTGTCGAGCCGGACCTTGAAGTGGTGGATATCGGCCGCTGTGTAGCCTTGAGCATCGGAGACCTGGACACGGCGACCCGCGATGACCTGGGGCATGATTTGCAACGTCGCTTGATGCGCCGTGGTGAGGGCCGAGGGGAGGGCTGCGCAGCCCGCGAGCAGGGTGACCCCGCCCCAGAGCAGATGGCGTGCGTATTTCATCAGCGGGGATCCTCCCAAAGGATGTCCTCGTCCTCGATGGTGAGGCTGCCCGAGGCGATGTCGAGGGCGGGCGAGACGCGGCCGTCGAAGGGCTTGTCCATGAGCTGGACGGGCACCGTGCGGACGCCGGGCGTTTGGTCGTTGGTGAGGGCCACCTCGAGCGAGGAGCCTGCATCCACGCTGATCTTGTCGGCCTCGGAGAGCCCCGTCGCCTTGAAGGCGAAGGCCTTGAAGCGATAGGTGGTGTTCGGGCTCAGGCCGCTGAAGGTGAGCGGCGCGCTGAAGGAAGCAGGAGCGAGATCGTAGAGCTTGGGAAGGCCCTTGGCGTCCACTAGCGCGACCTCGGCGCCGTTCGAGACCTTGTAGAGCTGAACGACCACGTGGTTCACGTCGGTTGGCTTGTAGGGCTCCACGATGCTCGGATCGGGGGCCTGCACGGTGTAGCCGCCGGCTGCGAGCTGGGGCTTGACGGTGACTGCGAGGTTGCCGGCGGTGGCCAGGGCCTCAGTGGGGACCTTTGAGAGGGTTCCCAGGGGAACGTACACGCAGCCGGCCAGGGTCACGAGCCCCAGCGCAGCCATCCCCAGGCGCGTTGCTGTCATAAGGACAAACCTCCACAGTCGAAACCGGTCCGCAAAGGCGGACCGATGGCTTGCTAAAATGAGCGCTCTCCGCCCAAAAACGGACAAGCGTATTCTATTGTCGGAAGGTCATTTTTTCGATGAAGAAATCGTGAGGAATTCCCTGAAAAGCCTTGCTATGACTAAATTAGAGGGCTGGCCCCCAACCCCGATCGCCGGGATTGGGGGCCAGCCCCTAATCAAAAATGAGTGTCCAAAAGTCGTCCCCCTGACGTGAGGGGGACGACTTTTGGAACGTGTCGTCGTCAGGCGTCCAGGGGGCGGCGGGCCACGAAGCCGTAGATCGGCAGGCCCTTGGAGAGAAAGCGCATCTCGAAGTCCGACTGCACCCGCTGGATGGGAACGCTCACTTCGATCTCGAAGCCGGCGCGGCGGAAGCGCTCCAGCGAGTAGGTGAACATGAGCTCGTGGTCGCTACGGAAGTGGAAGTACCCGCCAGGCTTGAGCCAGCGCTTGTAGCGCTCGACCAGGGTCGGGTTGGTCAGGCGGAAGCGATCGCCCTTGGCCCGGGGCCAGGGGTCGGGGAAGAGCATGGTGATGGCGTCCACCTCGCCCGCGGCGAAGGCCTCGTCCATCTCATAGCAGTCGCCCAAGAGGTAGCGGGTGTTGTCGATCGAAAGCTCGTTGGCCCACCAGGTCCCCTTCAGGACGCGGTAGTACTTGCTCTCGAGGCCTACATGGTTGGTCTCGGGCTGATTCTTGGCCGTATGGGCCAGGTGGCGTCCCGAGCCCATGCCGACCTCCAGGTGGAGGGGGGCTTTGCGGCCGAAGACGTCAGCCCAGGTGGGCTGCTCGGTCTCGGGGTTGAAGGGCAGGACGCGCGGATCCTGCATGACGAGTTGCTTGGCAAGGCGTTTGGTTCTCATAGCCTTCCAGCATAGCGCGAGAGCGGGTTGATCGTAAACGCCCGGAGCAGGTCACGACCTGCTCCGGGTGCTGCCGGCTCGCTGCGATCATTCCTTGGTGCGCTTCTTGCCTCGTTCGATCAGGTCGTGGACCTTCTGGCCGCCCTTGTGGCCGATCTCGGCGTAGAATTCGGGGCCGTGGGTCTCGGAGGTCTTCTGACCGCCCTTGTGACCGATCTCGGCGTAGAATTCGTGGCCGTGAGTCTCGGCGGTCTTCTGGCCGCCCTTGCGGCCGGCTTCGCGAACGGTCATCCCCGCCTTCTCGACGGGCTGCTTGCCGGTGGTCGAACGTCTCTTCTCAGCCATCGTTCCTCCTCCTGAGCAGGGGTCGCGCCGGGGGTGTTCCCCCCGCTGCGACTCTAGCCCTCGTCCAATGAGGAGGCAACGCCCGCTCTTGAGACTAGACCGCCCACTTGCCGCCGCGAGCGAAGTGCTCGCGGGCGAGCAGGGCCTGGGCGGCCCCGGGACGCCAGTAGCGCTGGCGGCGGATGAGCTGCTCCATCCGGTAGAGGCGCTGGAGGGGGGCCACTGAGCGATACCTCCAGCACTCGGTGAGCGCCTGTTGCCAGAGTCCCTTGAGGTCCTCGCGGGCCTGGATGAAGTTGCCGAAGGAGAGATTGAGCGCCCAGTACCGGCGGAACTGAGCCTCGTCGCTCGGAGCCTCGCCCTGGTGGCAGCGCGCGTCGTAGTCCATCACGATCCAGTTGCCCGCTTGCAGGGCCTGGTAGGCCCAGCGCTTGTCGGCGCTGACGGCGTCGGAGTTCTCGAAGGCCCAGGTGCGCCAGGCATCGCGCCGAAAGGCCGCGTTGGCGAAGTTGAGGCCGTAGTCGGGAGCCGCCAGGAAGTCGAGCAGGTCCTGGGCGTACCAGGGGGCGCGGATCGAGACGCGCGAGGGGTCGAAGTCGCACCCCGAAACCGCCACCACCTGGGGGTTGGAGCCGAAGTGCCGGGTGAGCGCGAGCAGCCACTTGTCGTCGCGGGGCATCCAGCTGCCGTCCAGGGTCACGACGAGCTCGGTCTGGCTGCGGGCGAAGGCCACGTTGAGCATGGCGCTCGTGCTGCTGCCCGTCGGGAACTCGAGCAGCGTGACGGGGTACTCTGCCTGGACGGCTTCGAGGTCGAGGGGCGGGCTGGTGCAGGCAAGCAGTACGTCGAGGTCGCGGACGCTCTGGGTGAAGAGGCGCTGGATCAGGGGCATGGCCTTGAAGGTGGGACGGTCGGAATAAACGACGATCGTAAGCTGCATGGCGCTACCTCCCCTCGTGGCATGACGGCGCATCCGGGTCGTGCCACCCATCATGAGCGGGGAAGCGAGGGTAATCGCTATGCGAGCTTAACGGAGGTTTTTAGTCAACTTCGACGAAAGGCGTGAGGGAGCCGCGTCAGCCCCCCAAAATATCGCGGGCCCGCTGGAGGTTCTTGATGTAGGCGTCATCGAGGCCGGGCTGGCGATCGGGGTGCATGAGCAGGGAGAGCTTGCGGAAGCGCTGGCGGATCTCGTCGAGGGTCGCCTCGTCGCTCAGGTGCATGACCCCAAGGGCCCAGCTGCGCGAACCCTCGATCCCGAGCCCACGCCGGGGGCCGAGCTGCGCGCCCTCTTGGTAGCCCTTGCGGCGGGCCTCGTCGAGCTGGGCCTGCATCCGCAGCTCGATGGTCCGCTCGCGATCGCGCATCAGGCGCTCGAAGGCGAGGCCCCGCTCTTCGGCTTCCTTGAGGGTCGCCTCGGCCCGGGTGGCCTCCCACTCGGCCTGCTTGCGCTCGAACTCCGCGGCGACGCGCGCCGTGACGAGGGTCTCCCACTCGGCGCGCTGGCGCTCGTGGGCGGTGGTCACACGCTGGGTCGCCGCCGCCTCACCCTCTTGGTAGGCTGCTTGTCGCTGCTCGGCCGCAAGGTGGCGACCGGCCGCGTGGCCGTCACGGTAGCCGGCCGCATGGGCTTCCGCCAGGCGACGGGCAATCTCGTCCGCGAGCTCGCCCAGCGGGGTCTGGGCGAGCCATTCGCGGATCGTATCGGGGGTGGGCGCGTCGGTCATCGGGGCCTAGTTCAGCTCCAGTTCGGCGGCGATCGCCTCGACCGCCGGCGCGAAGACCATGGGGTCGAAGGGCGAGACGAGGCCCGCCGAGCGGAAGATGTCGAGCAGGGACTGGCTGCCGCCGATCCGGCACAGCTCCATGTAGGTGGCCATGGCCTGAGCGCGGTCCTTCTCGGCCATGCGCCAGAGCTGGAGGGCGGCGGATTCGGCGATCGCGTAGTCGATGTAGTAGAAGGGGTCGGCAAAGATGTGGGCCTGGCGCTTCCAGCGCACCGCCTTGTAGGCTTCGAGCCCCTCGAAGTCCACACCCGGCAGGTACTCGTCCCACAGGCGGTCCCACTCGGCGTCGCGCGCTTCTGGGGAATGCCCAGGATGCGCGTACACCCAATGTTGGAACGCGTCGACCACCGCAATGTAGGGCAGCATGGTGAGGGTGTCGATCAGCTTGAGCTTGCGGAACTTGCGGGCGTCTTCGGGGGCGAAGAAGGCGTCCAGCTCGTGGAGGGCCAGGAACTCCATGCCCATGGAGTGGATCTCGCAGGCCTCCATGCTCGGCCAGCGCAGCTCGAGGGGCACGATCCAGCGGCTCTCCCAGCCCTGGAAGGCGTGACCCATCTCGTGGGTCAGGGTGCTGACGTCGTCCTCGTTGCCGGTGCTGTTGCAGAAGATGACGACCTGGTTGGTGTCGTCGAAGGAGGTGCAGAAGGCTCCGGGGCGCTTGCCGGGACGATTTTCGAGGTCGATCAGGCCTTCGGTGGCCATGCGCTTGAAGTGGCCGCCGAGCGTGGGGTGAAGGCGGTCGAAGAGCACCTGGGCCCGCTCGAACTGCTCGCCGATGGGGGCGACCCCGGGGGGCAGCGAGAGGCCGGGGAAGTAGGCCATGTTCCAGGGCTTCACGGTCGGCTGGCCGAGCATGGTGGCCTGCTTGGCGCGCAACTGCTTGAGCAGGGGCACGATGTGCCGCTTGATCCCCTCGCGGAAGGTCTCGACCTCGGCGGGGCCGTAGTCGAGCCGGCGCATGCGGCGGTAGCCGACCGGGATGAAGTTGGCCTCGCCCAGGTTCTCGGCCATCTGCTGGCGCAGGCCGGCGAGATCCGAGTAGATGCCGTGGAACTCGTCGCCGTGGGCGAAGGTCCAGGCAGCGATCGCCTCCCAGGCGGCCTTGCGCTTGGCCTCGTCCGGGTGGGTCAGGAGCGCGCCCGCTCGGCTCAGGGTCAGCGTCTCGCCGTCCACCTCGATCTCGGCGGTGCCGAGGGTGCGCTCGTAGCGGGTGGAAAGATCGGCCGCTTCGACGTTGAGCGGGATGTTGGGGGCGGCGAAGGCCTCGTGCTCGATCTGGAACTGGGAGAAGAGCAGCTTCCCGAAGCGCGCCTCCAGGTGGGGGCGGCTGGGGGATTCGAGCAGGGCCGCGCGGATGGCCGCGTCGTGCTCCTCGCCGACCGGGACGACTTCTTCGCGGATGACGCGGCTTGCCTCTTCGGCCTCGGCGTTGGAGACGTCCTGGGCCTCGGTGTAGACGCGGCGCGCATGCTCGCCCGAGATCAGGCACTTCAGCGAGTTCCAGCGCAGGTAGAAGGCCTCCCAGTCCGCGTCGCTCGCAAGCGTCCGCCGCTCCGCTTCGAGGCGTGCGTAGGCCGCGCGGACGAAGGCGGGCGTGAACTCGGTGGGGCGTTCAAAGGCGGTGTCGGTCGCAAGCATCGAGGGGAGTCCTTTCCGTACGGGGCGGCATGGCGCGCAAGGTGGATATTTTACCGCTGCGCGGCTGGTGGCGGCAAACGATTCGTTAATCTTTACGTAACAGGCCGAACAAAGGTCGCAAGTTGGGGCCCTGATGGCCTATAATGGTTTCGTGACGCCATTCCTAATAGGCGCGCCCTGCGCGGACTTCCCAAGAGGGGAGAACCGTGCCGATCTTTTTCATCCACACTGAAGTGGTGCGGCTGCTGAACATGGATACAATCTAGCTGAGATCGATCCCACCCGTCGCCGAGACCTGGTCGCGTTCGCCCGCACCCCCCGTTTCGCCAGTTGCCCTACCCGCAAGACAATATGTTGAGGAGGCCGTTTGAAGTTGAAGAGCAAAGAGCTACAGCCCGGGATGCTGGTCAAGGAGACCGACGCCGAAGGGCAGGCCCGCGTTTTCGTCGTGACCAAGCTGCTCGACCAGGACCGCTACTGCGGCCATGACGTGTTCACTTGGGACGACTCGCTCGCCGAGGCCTGGACCGCCGAGCTCGCCGCCGAGCACCCCAACGTTCGCTACGTCGTGGCGGACAACAAGCTTTGGTACGTCGAGGGTGAAAAGCGCACCCTGTGCATGACCCTGTTCGAACTCGAAGGCGTCAAGTACTGCGTCGGCACCAACCTCCAGACCAACGAGGTCAGCTCGGCCGAGCCCTACGTCCCCTACGAAGAGCTCGGCAACAAGATCCGTCGTTCGATGGTCTTCTTCGACTACAACAAGTCGACCTGGGTCCTGCTCCCCTCGGAGTAGCGCGCCCCCAATCCAATCACCCAGGCGAGCACTTCCTCGGCGGCCACGTCGAGCGGCTCGCCGGGGATCAGGGAAAGCTTCAAGAGCGGGACGCCGGATTCGGCGATCGCGCTCTCTTTCATTTGGCGGTTCTCTTCTTCGAGGTAGTTGGCCTTGGTGCCGTTCTCGATGAGCAAGAGCCCCGCGGGGGCCAGGGTGTCGCGGTAGGCGAGCAGGAAGTCCACCGGCGCCTGGCGCATGCGGTGCCAGCCGGTGTGGGTGAGGCGGCCCGGGTCGAAGGCGCTCTCGAGGCGCGCCTTGGGGAAGATGACCAGGCCTTCGCGGGCGGCGAGCCCCTCCAGCAGCTTGAAGACCTCGGCCTGGGTCGCGTCCAAAAGCGCGGCCTTGGGGATGATGAGGGCCGGCAGGTCCTGGGCGACGAGGCCCCCTTCGGGGTCGCGCATGGCGGCGAGGCCGACCCAGATCAGGCCGATGATGATGAGGGCGCCGAGAATTCCGATAAGCATGGCGTAGGTCCAGATCCGGTGAGGATGGGGCACAGGGGCCGAAAGGCCCTTTATCAGCATCCAACAAAACCAGGCCGGTGTCGAGCTTTGCCCGCAATGGGCCTACAATACCCTTTGGCGCAAGGCACGACGAAAGGACGAGGCGTTGATCGGAGGCGGTGGGTTCTACGGATCGTGGCGGATCGGGGCACAGAGCGAAAAGGCGACTTTGTCGCGGACGCACCTGAAGCGGATCGCGCGCTACTTCAAACCCTACGGCGCTCTCGTGGCGGCCACGCTCGGGGTGGTGGCCGTCTCGGCCCTTTTGGGGCTGATCCCGCCCCTCTTGCTGCGGACCCTCATCGACGACGCCCTGCCCCACGGCAACCTCGCCCTGGTCAACTGGCTCGCGCTGGGCATGATCCTGGCGCCCTTGGCCGCCGGTCTCTTGGGGGTGCTCGAGACCTTCCTGGACGAGAAGATCAGCCAGGGCATCATGCTCGATCTGCGCCTGTCGCTCTTCGCGCGGCTGCAGCAGCAGACCATGGCCTACTTCACGGCGACGCGCCCCGGCGAGATCACGAGCCGCCTCAACAACGACGTCAATGACCTCCAGGACGTCTTCTCGGACACGGTCGTCGCCATCTCCAACAACCTGTTCATCGTGGTCTCGACCCTGGTGGTGGTCTTCACGCTCAACTGGCGGCTCGCGCTGCTTGCGATCGCCATCCTGCCCCTCTTCATCCTGCCCGCGCGCTGGGTGGGCCGTATCCGCCAGGGCATCGTCACCCAGAGCCAGGAGAAGAAGGCCGACCTGACCGCCTACGTGCAGGACGCCATGAGCATCAACGGCTTTTTGATGCGCCGGGTGTTCGGCAACCGAGAGCGCGAGCGCTCGAAGTACGCCACGCTGAGCCGGGACCTGCGCGATATCCAGATCCGGCGCTCGCTGGTCTGGCGCTGGTTCACCCTGACGCTTGGCCTCTTCTCGGCCTTGGGGCCCGCCATCATCTACTGGTACGGCGCGCACCTGATCGTGCAGGGGGCGCTGACGGTGGGGACCATCGTGGCGTTCGTCGCCTATCTCGGTCGCCTCTACGGGCCGGTCTCGGCGCTCGCCAACGTGCACGTCGAGGTCATGTCGGCGATCGCCGTCTTCGAGCGCCTTTTCGGCGTCCTGGACCTGGTGCCGAGCATCCAGGACCGACCGGGAGCGCGGGCGATTTCAACCTCCGAGGGCCATCTTTCGTTCGAGCACGTGGGCTTCCACTACCGGCCGGATCGGTCCCTGCTGCAAGACGTCTCGTTCGAGGCGCGGCCGGGCGAGCTGGTGGCGCTGGTGGGCCCCTCCGGGGCGGGCAAATCCACCATCAGCTACTTGATCCCGCGCTTCTACGACCCGACCGAGGGGCGCGTGCTGCTGGACGGCACGGACCTTCGCGATCTCACGCTCGAAAGCCTTGAGGCCCAGATCGGGGTGGTGACCCAGGAGCCCTTCCTGTTCCACACCACCATCAAGGAGAACCTCCGTTACGCCAAGCCCGAGGCCACGGACGACGAGATCGTCGCGGCGTGCCGCTCTGCCAACATCCACGAGATGATCGCAAGTCTGCCCGAGGGCTACGACACCACGGTGGGTGAGCGGGGCTACCGCCTGTCGGGCGGCGAAAAGCAGCGCCTGGCCTTGGCGCGGGTCATCCTCAAGTCGCCGCGCATCCTCATCCTGGATGAGGCCACCTCGGCCCTCGACTCCCACTCGGAGGCCCTGATCCAGGCTGCGCTCACGCCCTTGATGGAGGGCCGCACGACGGTTGCGATCGCGCACCGCCTCTCGACCATCCTGCACGCGGACCAGATCCTCGTGGTCGAGCGGGGCCGGATCGTCGAGCAGGGGAGGCACGCCGAGCTGCTTGCGCGGGGCGGCCTGTACGCGAAGCTCTACCGCGAGCAGTTCGCGGAAAAGAAGCTGGAAGCTTGAATTACCGGCGTGCGGCGAGGCGATCCATCACCAGCGCGCGCACCTCGTTCGTGACCGTCGCCAGATCCCGACTGGCGTCGACCCGCACGATGTTGGCGTCCGGCATGGCCGCGAAGATCTCGCGGACCTTCACCAGGAACTCTTCCTGCTCGTAGCCCTTGTTGTTCGCCTCGCCGCGCCCGCCGCGGATGCGGCCGATCCCGGTTGAGGGCGGCGCGTCCAGCATGAGGACGAGGTCCGGCTTGGGGAAGTGGGCATTGAGCGCGCGGATGTGGTCGGGATCGATCCCGAGCGCGCCCTGGTAGGCGATGTTCGAGTAGAAGTAGCGATCGACGAGCACCACCGCACCCGCTTCGAGGGCGGGCAGGATGTTCTCGTTCACATCCAGCGCGCGGTCCTGGATGAAGAGATTCAATTCCTCGTCGAGGGTGATGCCGTCCCGGCCCTCGGCCGCGATGCGCCGGATCTCACGCCCGTAGACGCTGTCGGTCGGCTCGCGGGTCCGCTTGACGGGGAAGCCCTGGGCCTCGAGGAACTGCTCGAGCTGGGCGAGTTGCGTGGATTTGCCCATCCCGTCGATGCCCTCGACGGCGATGAAAAGACCTTTTTGCTTGTTCATGATGCTTCCAATGCTACCATAGGGGGATGAAGAAAGACCTGACCTTGGTGGCGACCACGGCCTTCGGCCTCGAAGCCCTCGCCGCCCATGAACTCCGCGCCCTCGGCTACGACGACGTCAAAGTCGAGAATGGCAAAGCCACCTTCCAGGCCGATTGGTCGGGGGTCGCCCGCGCCAACACCTGGCTGCGCACCGCCGAGCGCGTCCTCATCAAGCTGGGCGAGTTCCCGGCGCGCACCTTCGACGAGCTCTTCGACCAGACCAAGGCCCTGCCCTGGGAAGAGTTCATGCCCGAAGACGCCATGTTCCCCGTCGAAGGCAAGAGCCACCTCTCTCAGCTCAGCAGCGTTCCCGCCTGCCAAGGCGTGGTCAAGAAGGCCATCGTCGAAGCCATGAAGCGCCGCTACAGGCGCGAGGTCTTCGCCGAAACGGGCGCCCGCTACCGGATCCTGGTGGCCCTCCACAAGGACGTGGCGACGCTGACCCTCGATACGACGGGCATCGGCCTGCACAAGCGCGGCTACCGCAAGCTCACCGCCCCGGCTCCGCTCAAGGAGACCATGGCCGCGGCGCTCGTGACCCTCAGCCGCTGGCATCCCGACCGCTATCTCATCGACCCCTTCTGTGGCTCGGGCACCATCCCCATCGAGGCGGGCCTCATGGCGCGCAACATCGCGCCGGGCCTCAACCGGGACTTCGACGCGTCCGACTGGCGCGTGGTCCCGAAGGGCGTCTGGGCCGAGGCCCAGCAGGAGGCCCAGGACCTGGTGCGGCGGGACGCGGAGATCCGGGGCATCTACGGCTCGGACATCAGCGCCGAGGTGCTGAGCACCGCCCGCTACCACGCCAAGGAGGCGGGCCTCGAGAACGACATCTTCTTCGAGAAGAAGGCCCTCAAGGACTTCCAGACCAAGAAGAAGTACGGCACCATCATCACCAACCCGCCCTACGGCGAGCGCCTGGGGGACAAGCCCGAAGTCGACCAGCTCTATCGCGACATGGGCAAGGTCTTCGCGCCCCTGGACACCTGGGGCATCTACGTCCTGACCCCGCACGTGGGCTTCGAGCGCCTCTTCGACCGGGTCGCCCACAAGAAGCGCAAGCTCTACAACGGCAACATCCGCTGCGATCTGTACCAGTACTTCGGCAAGCGCCCGCCGCGCGAGCAGGTCGTGGACGAGACCGAACCCGTCACCCCCTGACGCACGTCATATCATTCAAGCGGCCCCACGGTTGAACCGTGGGGCCGCTTGAATTTTGCCTATTTCGAGAGCTTGCTGAGCACCTGCACGACCATGTGCATGCGGTGCGAGAGAGCGTCCTGGGTCTCGCGCATCGCTTCGAGGCTCGCCTTGAGGGCCGCGTTCTCCTGTTCGAGCGCGGTGAGCGCCTGCCCCTGCGAGGCTTGCAGGCTGCCGAGCTCTTCCTGGATCCAGGTCTCGGTGCGCGCGGCCGCCGCGGTGTTGGCGTCGAGGGCCTGAGCAAGCAGGCTGCTCTGCTCGGCCAGCTGCTGTACCAGGCCGGTCAGGTCGTCGACCTTGCCGGTGAGCGCCGGGTCCTGGCGATTGGTACCGACCTCTTGCTGCAACTTGCCGAGCTGCGCGAGGGCCGCGTTCAAGGCCTCTTGCTGGCGGCCGTGGGCGAGGGCGAGGCCTTCGAGGCGGCCCTTGAGCCCGCCCAGCTCGCCGCTGAGGCGCTGGGTGCTCTCGGTGGCCTGCTGGCTCTTCTCGAACTTCGCTTCCAGGCTGCCGAGTGCTGCTTGCGCCTGCTCGAATCGCTGGTTGGCGAGGGTTTCGACCGCCCCGGTGCGGGTGGCGAGGTCTTCGAACTTGCCGAGGAAACGCCCTTCGGCCTCCTGGAGCCGCTTGTCCAGCGCGCCCTGCTCGCGGCGCAGGTCCTCGCCGATTCCACGCAGGCCGGTGTCGGCCTCCTTGAGCAGCGAGTCGAGGCGCCCCTGGGCCGAATCCCAGCGTGCGTCGAACTGCTTGAGCTCCGCTTCGACCGCTTCGAGGCGCCCTGCGAGCGGGGACAGGGCCCCTTCGAGGGAGTCGAGCCGCGAAGGCAGCGGCGAGAGGGTGTCTGCGAGCGTGCCGAGGCGGCCGTCGAGCTGCCGGCTTTCGTCGGCGAGGCCTTCGACGCGCGTTTCGAGAGTCGCCTGGCGCTTGTCGCTCGCCTCGTTGCGCTCGGCCAAGGCGGCGGCTTCCGCCTGCATCGCCTCTACTTGCTCGGCGAAGGTGGCGAGGCGAGCCTCGAAGGCGGCGGTCCGGGCCTCGACGGCCTGGGCGCGCTCGTCGAGGGTACGGACGGGAGCGACCTCGCGCCGCAGGGCGGGGATGGCGTCGTCCACGATCGTCGCCAGCTCGGTCATGAGGGTTTCGAGATCGGTCTGGTGGCCTTGCTGGGCGGCCGCGAGCTCGTCGCGCAGCTCTTCGAGGGTGGTCTCGAGGTGTTCGAGGCCCGAGGCGAGGCGCTGCTCGCCGGCTTCCATCAGGCGCGCGTCGAGGGCTTCGAGCCGGGCTTCGAGGTCCAGGATGAAGCCGTCTACCCGCTCGGCGACCTGGCCGCGGACCGCTTCGATGTCGGCGCGAATTCGCGGCAGATCCTGGGCGACGGCGGCGTCCAGCTCGTTACGAAGCCCTTCGAGCGCAAGCTGCTGCTCGGCGAGGGCTTCTCGGCCCTGCGCCTCGCGTGCGCTCAGATCCGCTCGCAGGTCGGTCTGGAGGGTGGCGAGCCCCTCGTCCAGCGCGTTGCGGTAGGCGGCGATTCGCTCCTCGAAGCCCAGGAGGGATTCCTCGAGGCGCTCGGCATTGGCACCGAGGGCCGTGACCTCGTCGGCGAAGCGCTGTGCCGTGCTTTGGATGAGCTGCTCGACATCGCGCACGGCGTGGGCCTGGCTCTGGAGGTCGCTGCCCAGCTCGGCCTCGGCTTGGGCGAGGGCGCCTTCCAGGGTCGCAAGGCGTTCGGTCTGGGCATCGAGGGCTCGGCGCGTGCCGTCCGAGTCGGCGCTCTCGCGCGCTTCGAGCGAGTCGAGAGCAGCCCGGGCGCTCACGATAGAGGCTTCGAGACGGGTGAAGTCCTCCTGCATCCGCGCGTCGGTCGAGGCCAGGTCGTGCGCGAGCTGGGCTTCGAGCTCGCGGACGCGTGCGTCGAAGCGCTGATCGAGCGATGCGAGATCCTGCCCTGCCTGTGCCTGCTGGGCGGAGAGGTCCTGGTCGAGGCGATCGCGCAGGGCCCGGGTCTCGGTCACGAAGCGCTCGTCGAGGCCGGAGAGCTTGGCGGCGAGCGCCCCGCGCTCTGCTTCGGCGAGGGCCTGTGCGGCTTCGAGCTCGCCCGTGAACTGGGTGCGCAGCGCCGCGACCTCTTTGGCCAGGCGCTCGTCGAGCGCGGTGAGCCGGGCGGCATGGGCCTCGTGGCCGGCCGTGCGCTGAGTCTGCTCGGCTTCGAGGCTCGTCGCAAGCTGCTCGTGCAGCGCCTTGCGCAGGGTCTCCAGCCGCTCGTCGAGGGTGGTGAGGCGCTCGGCGGTGCGGCTTTCGGCCGCCTTCAGCTCGCTGGTGAGTTTGCTCTGGAGCGCATCGCGCTCGGTGTCCTGCGAGCCGAGCTGCTCGTCGGTGCGGGCGGTGAGCCCCGCGAGCTCCACCTTGAGCTTCACGCCGAGGCTCGCCATCTCGCCCGTCAGGCGCTGGTCGATCTCGGCGAGCTTCGCTGCCAGGCGCGCGTCGGCGGCTTCGAGCCCCTCGCCGAAGCGGGTCTCGAAAGCTTCGAGCGAGTCGTTGAGGCCGCGCTCTTGCCGCGTGAGGCGATCCTCCAGGCCGCGGCGGGCGTCCTGCTCGTCCATGATCCCGGTGCGGGCCTCGTCGATTCGTGTCAGGAGCGAGGCCTGCACGTCGCCCCAGGCGGCCCGGGCGTCTTCGAGACGCTGCTCGGCCTGGTTCACGATGATGCTCAGCTCGCCGACGCTCGAAGCGGTCGTGTCCTGGAGCTTGCGGACTTCCTCACGCACCCAGTTGCGTTGCCCCGAGAGGCGCTCTTCGGTGTGGCTCCACAGCTCTCTGAGGTTGCGCACCTGCTCGGATCGCAGGAACTCCACGTCGTCGCCCGCGATGGCCGCCGGTAGCTGCGAGGGCACGTCGGCGAAGGGCACCAGCCCCTCGGGCCCCGAGGACCGCGGGGTGGTGCGGCCCCGGTTGAGGCGATCGCGCAAGGGCCCCGTCACCCGGCGCAGGGCGTGCTCGCCGAAGGCGATGGGGCCTTCTTCGAGGCCGGGCCAGCGCTGCTTCCAGCCGACCAGGGCGAGGCCGAAGAGGAGGGCGACTCCCGCGAGCGGGTAGAGGACGAGCCCCTTGGGGATGCCGGGGCTGCCGAGCGGAGCGGTCGAGACCATGGCCGGGCCGCTCATGAAGGTGGAGTCGAGGGCCAGGGGCGGGTTGACCCCGCTCAGGGGATGGCGCACGACCACGGCCCAGCCCGTCGAGGGCACCCGGGCGACGGCGAAGAGAGCATCGGAGGTTGCAAGGAAGCCCTCGCCCTCACGGATGAGCTGCTGGCACCAGTCGCGGTCCTCGCCGCTCGGCGCGGCCGCGTTCGACAGCGCCTTGCCCTGGGCGTCGAGCAGGTAGTGGCGAACACCGTCCGCCTTGGGCAGCGACGCGAGCGCCTCCGAGAAGTAGGAGAAGGGAATCCGCGCGGCGAGCACCTGGCCGGTCGGGCTGTTGACCGCGGCGATGAGGGCAGCGAGCTGGGGGCGCTCGGCGACCCATGGCCCGCGGCGCTGGATGTCGCTCACGTCCTCGGCGCTCAGGTAGCGCTCGCCGGCGGGCTGGAGGGTGTACTCGGAGCCCTTGCCGGGGACGGCGGTGAAGAGGGTCAGGGGCCACTGGCTACTGCCCGCGTTCAGGGCGAGGCGCTCGCGCGAGAAGGCGCTCAGGTCCCCTTCGGCCACGGTGGAGAGCAGGGAGGTGCTGCGCCGCAGGGCGGTGTCGACCCGGTTGGCGAGCGCGGTCGCCTCCTGCTGGACGGCGCGGTCGGGCTGGATGGCCGCCAGGGCGTAGGTCTGATCGCCCGGGGTGCTTGGGGCCTGGACGGGCAGCACCAGGGCGACGGTTCCCGCTACCGCGATCCCGAGCAAGCCCAATCCCCACTTGCGGCCAATTCTCACGCGCCCCCCCTTTGTTCTGCGTCCGGCTGTTCGCTTCCCATTATCGTCCGCAGGGCGATTGGAAGTCTGAGACATCGGTCACGCGTTATGTTTTCTTACCCGCTGGGCTTCCCTGGTACATCAACAGATTGCTTGTCGGAATTTGTCAGTGCTTGTATAGGTTCCCCAGGAAGCAAGGGTGGTACGACTCCCGGGGGTTGGACGCTTCTTTAACGTTGTCCATGCGTTGTCTATGGATTCTTTCCCCCTGTTGAGGGGATATGAATCGCCAGGGGTCCTGTTTTTCGGATGAAGGCCATGTTCCTCTGGGATCTTGTGAGTTTTGTGAATAAGTGATGTTTTTCTCATTTAGTCAGCAGGGTTTTGTGGTTCAGGGGTACATCCCGGTCGCAAGGGGGTGCAGGACGACGTGAGGAAAGGCTGGAGTGGGCGGCAACTACTGAGCATCGCCTGTGCGATGCTCCTGCTGCTCTCCGCCGGGTGCTTCGGAGCGCCCAGCGGGGCCCCTCCGGCTGTGGGTGGTCCGGGTGTCGGCGATCGCACGGTCGCGAGCCTCGAGCCCCTCACGGGGATGGTCGACTTCGGGGTGCGTCGCGCCCAGGCCGGCATGAACGACGTGGCCAAGGGGGCGACCGTCTCCTTGATCGACGTGGTCAGCGGCAACACCATCGCCACCACCCTCACGACCCCCACGGGCGGGTTCTCTTTCAGCTTCGCCCGCGGCTGGCGCCCGCGCACGGACGTGCCCTACTACCTGGAAGCCATCAAGGGCCTGGACAACAACCTGCCCGGCAGCGACGGGGTCCGCGTGCGGACCATCCTGGTGTACCGGGGGGCCTGGCTCTCCTTGACCAACCGCACCTCCACCAGCGGGGCCATCTACATCACGCTGGAGACCACCGCCATCTCGGTGATCACCGCCTACCACCCCTACATCGACACGCGCCTGCTCATCGGCTCCATCGCCCACGGCCAGGCCGACAACAGCGTGTCGCCTCCGACCGCGAGCAGCTTCGACCCGGCAGGGAGCGGCATCACCAACGAGATCTTCCACCAGGTGACGGACCTGGTGAACCAGGCGATCGCAGACGACAGCGATCCCATGTTCCGCATCCGCTACAACCCGGTCTTCAAGCTCTACACCCTGTCGACCGGCGGCTCGGGCGGCGGCTCGAATCGCCCCCAGCTCCAGGGCCTGAGCAGCTACGTGGGCGGCCCCGGCATGACGATCACCCTGCTGGGCGAGGGCTTCGGGCCGAACGTGGCCGACAACGCCGTCTCCTTCAACGGGACGGTCGCCACCATCCTCTCGGCCTCGCCGACCGAGCTCGTCGTCGTCGTGCCCCCCGAGGCCACCCCGGGCCTGGTCACCGTCACGACCAGCCTCGGCACCAGCAACGGGATCATCTTCACGGTCCTGACCAACCTGCTCGGCGGCTTCAACCCCCTGCTCTCGCCCACCCTCTCGTCGGTCGCGCCGCTCGCGGTCGTGCCGGGGGCCACCGTGTCCTTGACGGGCACGCGCTTCGACGTCTCGCCCGGCGCCAACGTCGTCTGGATGAACGGCAAGGCGACCACCGCTTCGGCTTCGACCACCACGAGCCTCACCTTCGTGGTGCCCGCGGGCTGGCAGAGCGGCCCCATCCAGGTCACCCGCGGCACCGCCCCGAGCAACCCGCTCTACCTGGCCGTCGGCTTGCCGGTGGTGGTCGCGGCCAACATCCCCTCGGCACCGCCGGGGATCACGATTACGCTCGCCGGCCTCAACTTCGTGCCGGCCATGGGGGCCAACTTCGTCGAGTTCGTGGGCGCCACGGCCGCTCCTGCGACGGCTTCGGCGACCTCGCTCACCGTGACGATCCCGCCGGGCGCCCAGCCGGGACCGGTCACGGTCCGCACCGCGGCGGGCCCGAGTCTGCCCTTCGCCTTCGGGGTGCTCACGGGCACCAGCGGCACCGTGGCCCTGGGCGAGGCGGCGACCGTGACGGCCATGGCCCCGGTGCGCGGCCCGGTGGGCCTTGCGGTCGCCATCACCGGCACGGGCTTCAGCACCTGGCTGCCCGGCAACATCGTGCGCTTCAACGGGATCCCCGCGACCATCACCAGCGCGACCGCCACCCGGCTCGACGTGATCGTGCCCGAGGGAGCGACGACGGGGCCGGTCACCGTGGACGTGGCCGCCGGCCGGGTCGTGGCCGGGACCTTCACCGTGCACGGCCCCGCCGTGACGAACCCCGCGGTGCAGGGCGTGCCCATGCTCTCCGGCCTGAGTCCCACCCAGGGCCTGCCCGGCACCGTCGTCACGGTGACGGGGACCAACTTCGACCCGATCGTGGCCAACAACCACGTCAGCTTCAACGGGGTCGTCGCCGTGCCCGCCGACGGCACCTCGGAGCAGTTGACGGTGACGGTTCCCGTGGGGGCCACCGCCGGCAACGTGACGGTCACCCACTCGGGCGGGACCTCGACGGCGCAGCCCTTCTTCGTGATCCCGGGCCATTCGGGGCAGGTGGCGATCGCCTCGCCCCCCACCGTCTCGGCCGTCACCCCGGGCCACGCCCGGGTGGGCGAGACCGTCACCCTGACCGGGACCAACTTCTGGCCGATCCTGGGGGCGAACGCGGTGCGCTTCAACGGCTTGAGCGCGCCGATCGCGACCGTCTCAGCGACGAGCCTCGTCTGTGCGGTGCCGGCCGGGGCGAAAACCGGCCTCCTCTCCGTGGACACCCCGAGCGGACGCGCCGTCTGGGGCGCCTTCACGGTGGACCCCGAGCCCTTCGTCCTCTCGGGCGATCCGGTGCTCGTGAGCCTCAGCCGCGACTCGGCCCCGGCGGGCGCCACCCTGACCCTGACGGGCGCCAACTTCCACCCGGACCCTTCCCGGAACACGGTCGAGTTCGTCGGCGCCACGGCGACCCCGAGCGCGGGAGGCGCCACCTCCCTCACCGTCATCGTGCCGGCAGGGGCCGGCACGGGCGGCGTCCGCGTCCGGACCGACGCCGGCCTGAGCGACCCTCGACCTTTCGTGATGCTTTCCAACATCGGCGGCACGTTCGACCCCTAGCTGCGGGGCAACCAAAGGAGAACCGCATGCAAACAAGAAGCCTCTTGACGCTCCTCACGCTCGCCTGCCTGGTCGGTTGCCAGGTGGGTGATCCGCTCTCGTCGGCGAACGGCAAGGGGCCCGATCAGGTCGCCCCGAGCACGGTGCCGAGCCTGAGCGGTACCTTGCAGCTGCCCGAGCGCACGACGCTCGCGGTGCCCGCTGACGTGCTGACGGCCGCCACGGTCACGCTCATCAACCCGGCTTCGAACCAGGCGGTCACCTCGGCGTTGACCGATGCTTCTGGTAACTTCACCATCCAGTTCTCCGGCAACTTCAACCCCGGCATCGGCAGCACCTACGTGCTCGAGGCCTTCAAGGGCCTGGGCAGCAACGCCCCTGGCTACTACGCGCCGCGCTTTAGGACCATCATCCAGCTGACGGCGGGCGGCTGGACGAGCATCACCGGCACCTCGATCTACATCAACGCCCTGACGACCGCGATCGCCATCGAGAGCGCCCTGGACGGCACCAACGTGGCGGCGGCGAGCACCATCGCCAAGATCACCCCGCCGGCGACGCTCGTGACCAACGCCTTTGCGCCCCACCACCCGGACGCCGAGGTGTACCAGCTCGCCAGCGACATCAGCAACTACCTGACCAATAACCTGGACCCCCTGCTCAGCGTCAGCGCGGTGCAGCCGAGCGTCACCTCGTTCAACCCCACCTCGGGCGGCGCAGGGACCATCGTGACCCTCTACGGCAAGGGCTTCAACGCGGTGCCGGGCAGCACCACCGTGACCTTCAACGGGGTGCCCGCCAACGTCATCTACGTGGCCCCGCGCCTCGACACCCCGGGGCAGAGCCGGTTGGCGGTCATCTGCCCGCCCGCCTTCAACACGGGCAAGATCGAGATTTCGACCCCGGTCGGCACCGCCTCGACGGCGACCAACTTCACCACCAACGTGCCCACCCTCTCGGGCCTGAGCATCGCGACCGGCTCGGTGGGCAACACCGTGACCATCACCGGTACCAACTTCGACCTGAACGCGAGCAACGACATCGTGCGCTTCAACGGCATGCTCGCCCCGGTCACCGCGGCGACCGCGACCACGCTCACCTGCCAGGTGCCCGTGGGGGCCAGCACCGGCAACGTGGTGGTGACCACCAACGCGGGCCCGAGCAACGGCCTGCAATTCACGGTCCACCCGGTGATTTCGAGCCTCAGCCGCCCCTCGGGGCCCCTCGGCTCCACGGTCGTCATCACCGGCTACAACTTCGACGGGGCGACCCCCTTCAACAACCAGGTGCGCTTCAACGGGACGCTCGCGACCGTGACCGCCTCGACCCCGACCTCGATCACCTGCACCGTGCCGCCAGGGGCCACCAGCGGCCCCCTGACGGTCACCGTCGGCGCCGAGGCCAGCACCGCCGTCACCTTCTACGTCGTGCCGAACCTGTCCGGCAACGGCACGCTGTAAGCGAGGTCCACCATGAGAATGAACGCCATCCAGAAGTCGGGGACCCTCCTGCTCGTGGGCATCCTGGCCGGGTGCATGCCGAGCTTCCTGTCGCGGCCTACCGGCCAGGGTGAGATGCCCACGGTCGATAAGCAGGGCGGGCTCCATGTCGTCACCCAGGGCGACACCACGACCATCCAGCGCCTGGATACCGTGCTCAAGGGCCGGGTGACGCTCGAGGGCGGCGATCGCCAGACCCAGGCGACCACCGCCGAGGTGGTCGGCAACGCCACGGTCGCCATCATCGACACCACCACCAACGTCACGGTCGCCACCTCGGTGACCGACGGATCGGGGAATTTTGCCATCCCCCTGCCCGCTAGCTGGAACCCGCCGGTCAACAGCACCTTCGTGATCGAGGCCTTCAAGGGCCTTGGCAGCAACGCTGCGGGCCAGCGGGTGATCCGCATGCGCAGCCTGATCCAGAAGCTCGCGGGCAACGGCAACTTCACGAGTCTCACGGGCTCGGCCTCGATCGGCATCAGCCCCATGACGACCGCCGTCTACCTCAGGAGCGTGGCGGGTGTCGGCAACGTGCCCCTCACC
This sequence comes from bacterium, assembly GCA_017744355.1. Classification (NCBI taxonomy): domain Bacteria; species bacterium. Next base: position 193,465 of record JAGIBK010000007.1, read on the forward strand.
GACACCTTCTACGCTGACAAGCTCGGCACGGTGAAGCTGGACGGCACCCTGCGTCAGGCCAATCAGTTCACCGGCTCGGGGGTGACCGACACGCAGCTCACCAACCTCTCGACGATGGTCGCCGCGAGCGTGGGGGGCAACTTCGACCCCATCGACGGGGCGAACGCGGCGCTCGTACCCCAGGTGACGAGCTTCAGCACCTACATGGCAGCCGCTGGCTCGCTGATCTCGATCAACGGCTCGGGCTTCAGCCCCATCCCCGGCAACAACACCGTCACCTTCAACTCGGGGGTGAGCGCCACGGTGCTGTACGCGAGCAAGGGCCAGCTGATCGTGGCGGTGCCGAGCGGTGCGACCAACGGCAACGTCACGGTGACGACCACCCTCGGCACCAGCAACGCGACCAACTTCACGGTCTCGGCGCCGGTGGGCAGCGCGAGCGGCGCTCCGACCTTGTCGAGCGTGAGCAACGCGGCGCCCTCGCCCGGCCTCACCATCCAGCTCGGCGGGGTCAACTTCGTCAACGGCGCCAACACCATCACCTTCTCGGCGGGGGCCGGCACCGTCACGGCGGCGGCCACCTACATCAACGCCAACCAGCTGAGCGTCGTGGTGCCCGCGAGCGCCAAGAGCGGCCCCATCACCATCACCAACTCCAACGGCACCAGCAACGGCCACTGGGTCGAGGTCATCCACGCCTCGGGCACCATCGTCGAGGACTTCGCCGGCTCGACCAAGCGGGATGCGGCGACCAACATCCAGTGGGTGGGCGGCGCCTCGCCGGTGGGCATCGGCACCGCGATCCAGAGCACGGTGGCCGACTTCGATGGCAACACCAAGTCGAACGTCCAGATCGTTCACGACAACGCCAACCCGCTCTACCCCGACTCGGTGCGCCTCGCCATCACCGAGGCCTACCCCATCGCCAACGCGGCCAACATTCCCACCGACAACTACATCGACGGTCAGAGCGGCGCCTACGGCCTCGCCACCAACGGCAACCAGGTCTACCGCAACTTCAACGGCACCCTGCAGCTGATCTCGGGCGGCTTCGACGGGCTGCCCTTGGGCATGCTGAACCCGAACTACAACATCACCAACAACATCGCAGCCAACGGGACGACCGATCTGGCCGGCTTTACGGACTCGCCGGTCTACTTCGACCACGACCAGACGACGCCCTCGTTCTTCGGGCTCAGCTACCAGAACCTCGCGAACCCGGCGGCGCCGGTGGTGGGCAACGCCGCCCTCTACGCCGCCGATGGGGTGACGGCCATCGGTCTCTTCAAGAACGCAGGCTCGACCTACGGCACCCGCATCGCCTCGGACGGCACCTACCTCTACATCCTCTCGGGGGTGGGTCACGTGGCGGGCGTTCCCACCTACAACCAGCCCTGGAACCTGTACAAGTTCCGGCCGGATTCCTACACGGCGCCGACCAAGCTCATCCTGGCGCAGCCGCCCTTCGAGAACATCGTGCCGCCCGCCACCAGCTACCTTGGGACCCAGTACACCAGCATGTTGGTGGATCACCGGGCCTTCTACCTGCCGGGCTACCCGGCCGGCGGAAGCGTCTACGCCATGACCCCCTACTCGCTGCGGACCGGGGCAAGCAAGAACTTGCACGTGCGCTTCCTGGCCGCCAACGGCAACTACCCGACGCCCGCCTACGACGCCATGCACGACGTCTATTACGCCGGCGCCTACAATTTCGCCAACCTGTATCGCCATCACATCACGACCAAGGCCTACGAGACGGCTGGCAGCATCACGACGGGGGTTCAAAGCCTGCCCGCCAATTCCGCCTGGTCTCAGGTCAGCCTCGTGACGGATCCCCTGCCGGCGGGCACGACCGTCAAGTACGACGTGCTCACCGCGGGCGGTGCCCCGATCGCGGGCTACCAGAACCTCGTCTCGGGCGCGAGCCTGCGGGGCCTGGCGACGACCGACATCAAGATCCGGGTGAACCTCACGGGCAACTCCGCCGTCACCCCGGTGGTCCGGGCGATCAACCTCTACACCATCTCGAACGACCCCGTGGCGCGCTCGACCTCGTTCACCATCCCGGGGGCCGACGCCAACGACCGGATCATCATCGACTCGGTCCAGATCACCCACTCGCCCAACGGTGGCAGTCTCACCTACCAGTACGCGGACAGCGCGGACAACGTGAGCTTCTCCACCTTCCAGGACAGCTTCACCAGCATCAACCGCCGCTACCTCAAGTGGCAGGTGATCCCGGCGGTAGCGACCTCGACCAACTCGGCCATGGTTCCGCCCATCACCCGGCGGATCCAGATCAACTACCACTACTAGCGTGGAGGCAGACATCATGCAGAAGAATCGCATTCTCGCATTGCTCGTGGCGGCGACCGCCGTCATCGCAGGTTGCAAGCCGCCCGCGCTGGTTTCGACCGGGATGCCTGGGGCTGTCTCGGCCCCTGCTCAGGAGCTGAGGCAGACGCTCGATAACCCGCGCCTCATCTCGGGGCTGGTCGAGTTCCCCGCCCGCCGCGAGGCGCAGGCCACGTCGGCCGACGTGGTGAACGCGTCGACCCTCCAGCTCATCGACACCTCGACCAACCTGACGGTGGTCTCGGGGGTGATGACCAACGGCGGGACCGGCAACGAGTCCTTCACCCTCACGATTCCCTCGACCTTCGCGCCCGCGGTCGGCCAGACCTTCTTGCTGGAAGCGGTCAAGGGGCTGGGGAGCAACGCGCCGGGTAACGAGGCCCTGCGCCTGCGGACCATCGTCCAGTGGACCGCGAATGGGTGGACGAGCATCACGGGCAACGCTTCGATCGTGCTGACGGCCATGACCACGGCGGTCTCGATCATCAGCAGCGTGGATCCCGGCAACGTGCCGCCCGCCCAGACCATCGGGGACGTGACCTACTCGCTGGGCAACAGCACCTTCACCGGGGCGTTGCCCGGTCATACGGCCGCCGAGGTCAACAACCTCACGGCTTCGGTGAAGACCTTCATCTCGGGCAATACCGACCCGGTGGCGAACGTCGGGCGCATCACCCCGCAGGTGACCGGCCTGACCGTCAACCGCGGCGCCATCGGCGACGTGGTGGCGGTCTTCGGGGACGGTTTCAGCCCGGTCACGGGTGCCGCCACCGTGAGCTTCAACGGCGCGAACGCGGGCACCTACCTGGTGCGTAGCCGGACCGCGCTGTACGTGGTGGTGCCGAGCGGCGCGACCACGGGCAACGTGACGGTCACGACGGTGAACGGCACCAGCAACGGCATGCCCTTTACGGTCTCGACCCCGGGCGCGACGACCATCACCCCGGTCATCACGGCCCTGAGCCGCAACGTGGTCCGGCGGGGGGACACCCTCACCCTGCTCGGCTATAACTACGACGCGAATTATCTCTTGAACACGGTGAGCCTGAACGGCAGCCCCCTGGCCGTCACCGGGGGCAACGCCTCCTACCTCACGGCTACCATCCCCAACGACGCGACGAGCGGCCCCATCACGGTCACCAACGTGAACGGCACGAGCGGCGCCTTCTACCTCGGGGTGCTCACGAGCGCGCCCAAGTCGATCGTGGAGGCCTTCGCCAACACGGCGACCCGGGACGCGGCGGTGACCAACCTGGACTGGAGCAACACCGGGGCCTTGAACTATCCCGCGCTCGTCAACTGGAGCGAGAGCGGCAACGACTTCTCCAAGGTCAACTCGGCCGCGGCCACGACCGATACCTTCGTCAACACGGCGCCTCGCAGCGGTGTGGCGATGCAGCGCACCGTGAACTCCAACGCGTTCACCAACGTCGGCATCTACGATGCTGCGATGCTGCCGTCTACCGCCATGATCGCCACCAACGGCGACGTGCTGCTCGGCTCAGACGCCAGCTTCCTCTACTCGATCAAGATCAAGTCGCTGATCGGGGATCGCGGCCAGGAGATCACGGCGCGGAAGATCGGGTATCCGTTCCTCAATGACGGGGGCAACGTCTACCTCGGGCTCGCGGGCCTCACGGGCAGCGATGTCTTCTATTACCTCAACAACGCCGTGAGCCAGACGAGCGTGAGCTCGCTACGGCGCATCAGGGTCACGGATTACGGCTGGGAGCGCCTGCCGGATCTGCCGCTGCCCTTCACGATCAACCGCTACAGTACGTACTCGTACGGCCACCGCATCGGTTCGAATGGTCAGTTCCTCTACATCTGGGGTGGCCAGTCGACGGGCAACACCGTCTCGACCGGGTACGTCTATCGCTTCGCGGTGAACGGAGACACCATGGCCCTGGTCGACGTGAAGGCCTTCAACGGGAACGCGTACGATTCGAGTTCGTACCTCCAGATCACGGCGGACGATCAGTACATGTTCATGCCGTACACCTCGCCCATGACCACCCAGCTGCTGCATCAGACCAACTACAACGCCTACAGCACCGGTTTCAGCATCCCCTTCCACCGTTCGAGCTACGCCAGCTACTTCCAGATGGCCTACGACTCCAAGAACGATTGCTACTGGGCGGTCAACCAGCCCAACGCGAACGCTCACATCGAGCAGCTCGTGCGCGGTGGAGCCACGTACACGACCATCCAGGGCACGGCCCACGTCACCAGCCCGGCGATCAGCCTGCCTAACGGTCAGGTCTGGGACAAGGTCTCGTACAGCGGGACCCTTGCGCCGAACACCACCATCCGGCTGGATGTGCTGAAGGCCTCGGACAACAGCGTCCTGACCACGCTGCCCGCCTCGGCCCTCAACTCGACGACGAGCGTCCGCAGCGCCCTGGCCAATCACTCGGGTGCCATCAAGCTCCGGGCCTGGCTGGACACCACCAACGGTACGTTCACCCCCTACCTCACCAGCTGGGGGATCACCTCGGCGTGGCCTGGCCAGGTTTTGGCCCAGTCCAACGGCTACGACACGGGGGTCGCCTCGGGGCTGGTCACCTACCTGTCCCACTCGGTCGATCAGCCCGATGGGGCGCCGCCCGTCACCATCCAGTTCTCGGACAGCGCCAACGGTGCGACCTGGGGCCCCTGGACCGGCGACGTCTCGCGCTTGAGCCGCCGCTACGTCCGCTGGCAGATCGTGGCCCCGGTGCCCACGACGTTCTCGGGGCCGCTGGTGAAGCGGGTCCAGATCGACTACCAGCACTAGGCCCATGCGCTCGCTGAAGCCGATCCTCGCGCTCTGCGCCTTGACGCTGCTCGGATGTCCCAGTCTTGGGACGTCCGGGCCGTCGGGCGATGGTGCAAAGGCTTTCGACGAGCCGACGACGCCTCCCGAGGTGACGGGGCTCAGCCAGGCGGCTTTCTTGCCCGGCGATCGCCTCACGCTGCTCGGCGCGGGGTTCCATCCGCTCAAGGCCGAGAACCAGGTCCACTTCGAGGGGGCGTCGGCTTCGGCCGAGGTCACCGCGCCGGATCGGCTCGAGGTCGTGGTGCCCACGGGGGTGCGCTCCGGCGCCCTCTGGGTCTCGACGCCGCTCGGGCGTTCCGGCGTGGCGCCGTACGTGGTCGACCCGCCCCAGGTCGCGTCAGTGAGCCTCGATGCGGCCCTGCCGGGAAAGAACGTGACGCTCACGGGGCGGTACTTCTCGCCGGTCCTCGCGGAGAACCAGGTCCTCTTCAACGGCGTGGCGGTCAAACCCGTCGCGGGCAGCGGGGGAATGCTGGTGGTCCAGGTGGCCGGCACCACCGGTCCCCTGACGGTTCGGACCGGGGCCGGCAGCAGTGCCCCTCTGTCGTTCGTGGTCATCCCGCCCCTCGGGGGCAGCTTCAATCCCTAGGAAGGTCCTGCGATGAAACGCCAATCCGCCCTGCGAGCGATGCTGATCGCGACCTGCCTGGCCTTGCCGCTCCTGGCGTGTGCCTCGGAGGACGAGGATTTGCTCGCCATCGTCTCCCGCCCCACCCCCACCCCGGCCGACATGGAGGGTGAGATCCCCTACGAGGAGGGGCCGGGAGTGGTTCGCACCCCGCCCCCCACGCCGACGCCCTTGCCGAGCGGCTTCGACAACAGCGGCACGCGCCCCGGTATGCTGCCCATCCAGAATCCCCGGGCCATCGGGATCGGCCGTAGCGGTGATCTGTACGTGGCCTCGGCACCCAGCACCCTCGTGGTGCTCAGCGAGTTCGGCGTCGTCAAGGCCACGGCCTCGCTCGAATTGCTGCCCGAGCGCTTCGCCTACCTGGGGGACACCCCGCTCTATACGAGCGGAAATGCGCTGGTCACCCTCGATGCGACGCACGTCGCCAAGCAGACGGTCCGCTACTCCGGGGCGTCGGCTTTGGCCTTCAGCGTCCTGAAAACCTCGAATCAGAGCGAGTACCGGGCCGTGGCGGCGGGCGCCAAGGTCACGATTGAGCGCAACGGCGTCGCCGACGAGCGCGACTTTCCCGAGGGTGTTGCGCCCGTCTCGTTGGCCCTCGATTACATGGGCAACGTCTGGGGCGTCGGGGGGAAGACTCTCGCCAAGCTCAAGGCAGAGCCCAGCGACGACCCGATCGTGTTGAACGTGGCGGATCTGGGCAACCTGGTCGGCGTGGTGATCGAGAACGTGACCGGCAATACCTCGCTGTGGGTGCTGGGGACGACGGGCCTCGCCTGCTATGACTCGGCCGGGAACCGCCAAGGCGGCAAGATCGTCGTCTCCGGGGGCGATCGTCTCTTCGTCAAGAGCGGCAACCCCGTCGTGGTGAAGGATTCGGCCGGCGAGATCTGCCGATTCAAGGCGGATGGGACACCAGAGCCCATAGTGAAGCTCGAAGGCGGCATCGCTGGGGCCGCTATGGACGCACAGGGCAACTTGTGGGTGTCGAGCCTCGCCGAGGGTCGAATTTTGCATACGCGCTTCTAAAACCATCGCGCTGGCTTGAATTGGGTGCATTTTTGCGACCAGTTTGCGGCGGTTATTGGTTTAGGTTGGTTTGATGGAAGGTTAATTCTAATATAATTAGGCGATTTGATTATTTAAAAAACTATCTGTATTGATGCGGTCTTCCTCCTGACTTCCTGAGCGGGGTCAGGGCTTGGGCCTGAAATTCGGAAATTGTTGAGCGTTTATTACCTAGTGTTGCGAAAAGTTGCTAATTCTTGCTCAATCCGGGTACTTGGATTATGAAGGCTTGCTTGAAGCGCATCTCGTCGCACTTCCTGCCGCTTTCCCCTGGAACCTGCTTCACGTTCGTCGGTCGGATGGAGGTTGCAATGCGAATCATCGCCGCCTTCTGCGTTGCGATCGCGCTGCTGTCGGCAGGCTGCTTCCTCGCGCCGAACACATCCCCGACCGCTAAGGGCGGGGCGGCCTCCCCGGACGAGGCTCGGGCGATCGCGAGCCAGGAGAGCCTCTCGGGCATGGTCGACTTCGGCGCCCGGCGTCCTCAGGCGGCGATCGAGGACGTGGCCTCGGGGGCGACGGTCTCCTTGATCGACGTGCCCACCGGCAACACCATCGCGACCACCTTGACGACCCCCCAGGGCGCCTTCAACTTCAACTTCGGGCGCGGTTGGCGCCCGCGCACCAACGCGCCCTACTACCTGGAAGCCGTCAAGGGCCTCAACAACAACCATCCCGGCCATGCCGGGGTGCGCCTGCGCACCATCCTGGTCTATCGCAACGGCTGGACCTCGCTGACCAACAAGACCAACAAGAGCGGCGGCGTCTACATCACCCCCGACACCACGGCGATCTCGGTGATTACGGCCTACCACCCCGACATCGAGACCTTCTACCTGATGGGCACCGTCGCGCACGGCCAGGCGGATTCCTCCATCGATCCGCCCACCGAGAGCACCTTCGACCCGACGGACAGCGGCATCTCCAACGCGACCTTCCACCAGGTGGCGGGCATGGTCAATCAGGCCCTGACCGAGGATTCGGACCCCATGTTCCGGATCCGCTACAACGCGGTCTTCGACGTGTACACCCTCGCGAGCCTGAGCGGCGGCGGCGGGGGCGGCTATTCGCCGACCGGGCCCACGATCCAGGGCCTGAGCGCCCTGGTGGGCGGCCCCGGCATGACCCTCGTGCTGTCGGGCCTCAACTTCGGCCCAGGCCTCTCGGACAACGCCGTCTCCTTCAACGGGGCGGCCGGGACGGTGCTCGCCGCCTCGCCCACCGAGCTGAGCGTGATCGTGCCCCCCGACGCCACCACCGGCTTGATCCGGGTCGTCAACGCCGCGGGCGAGAGCAACGGCATCCAGTTCGTCGTGCTCGACACCATCGGCGGCGCGCTGCGCCCCACCCAGAACACCCCGGTGATCACCGCCCTCTCGCCGCTCGCGGTCACGCCCGGCGCGACCGTCTCCATTACCGGGGAGGGCTTCGATCCGGACCCGCAGGCCAACCAGGTCTACTGGAACGGTCGGATGATCCGGCCGACCGCCGCCTCGAGCACCAGCCTGACCGTCACCCTGCCGCCCGACTGGGGCAGCGGCGAGGTCAAGGTGGGCCGGGTCGGCATCAAGAGCAACGGCCTGCACCTCACCGTGGGGGCGCCCGTCTTGGTCGCCGCGAGCGCCCGCACCGTCCTGCCGGGCGAGGTCTTCACCCTGGCGGGGGCGAACTTCGTCCCCATCCCCGGTGCCAACACGGTCCACTTCGCGGGAGCGACCGGGACCGTGCTCGCCGCGACCACCGAGACCCTCACGGTGCGCGCGCCCCTCATCCCTGATCTCGGGCCTGTGAGCGTCCAGACGGGCGGCGGCACCAGTGCCTCCGTGCCCCTGATGGTCGTGGCGGACTCGGGCGGCAAGCTGGATCTCGGCACGCCGCCCACCATCTCGGCCCTGTCCTTGACCGAGGGGCCGGTGGGCATCGGGGTAATCATCACGGGCACCCACTTCAGCGCCGATCCGCGCGAGATCCACGTGCGCTTCAACGGGAAGCCCGCCACCCTGCTTTCGGTCGCGGCGACCAGCCTGACGGTGGTCGTGCCGGCCGGGGCGACCACGGGCCCGGTGACCGTCACCACCCCCGCGGGCGTCGCGAAGGGGCCGGTCTTCACCGTCAACGGGGATTCGGTGACGGACCCCTTCCTGAGCGGGCCGCCGCTCATGGGCAGCGTCAGCCCCACCATCGGCTTGCCCGGTACCACGGTCGTCATCGAGGGCACCAACTTCGATCCGATCATCTCGAACAACCAGGTTCACTTCAACGGGACACCTGCCGTCATCTCGAGCGGCACGTCCCGCCGGCTCACGGTCACGGTTCCTGTGGGGGCGACGTCCGGCGACGTCACCGTCACCCATTCGGGCGGCACCACGACCGGTTACGCCTTTCAGGTCATCTCCGGCGTCGGAGGATCCTTCAGCCCCTAGGGCGAAGGTGAGGAGGAAGCACATGTCGCAGCAATGGAAATGCTTGGCCCTGGGTGCCGCGGTGGCGCTCTTCGGCTGCCAATCGACCCCAAGCGCCCCATCGAACGTCCAAGTGGACGCCCCGCAGCCGGCTGCCGCCGTGCCGCCGCTCATCGGCCAGCTGCAACTGCCGGGCTTCGCCCCGCAGGCGCTGCCCGCCGAGGTGCTGTCGGCGGCGACGGTCACCCTGATCGACCCGGGCACCAACAACGCGGTCTCCACCGCGCTGACCGGCCCGACTGGTAACTTCATGCTGCAGTTCACGGGCGCCTTCGTGCCGGCCCTCAACGCCGTGTACGTGGTCGAGGCCTACAAAGGCCTCTCCAACAATGCCCCGGGCTACCATACTCCGCGCTTCCGCACCCTCATCAAGCTGACCGCGGGCGGCTGGACCTCGGTCTCGGGCACGAGCATCGTGATCAACGCCCTGACCACCGCGATCGCCATCGAAAGCTACCTGGACTCGGTCAACGTGTCGGCGGGCTCGACCATCGGCAAGGTCGTCCCCCCGGCGACGCTGGCCACCAACGCCTTCGCTCCGCACCACCCCGACGCCGAGGTCTACCAGCTCGCAGGCGACATCAGCAGCTACCTCACCAACAACATGGACCCGCTGCTGAACGTGAACGCCATCAAGCCGACCGTCGGCTCGTTCAACCCCACGGCCGGCTCGCCGGGGACCATCGTCACCCTCTACGGCACCGGCTTCAACCCGAACCCGGGCAGCACGACCGTGACCTTCAACGGCGTGCCCGCCGACATCATCTACGTGGCGCCGCGGCTGGACGTCCCCGGCGAGAGCCGCATGGCCGTCGTGGTGCCCAACAATTTCACCACCGGCGCGATCCAGGTCGCCACCCCCCAGGGCAGCGTGACCACCGGGGCCTCGTTCACCACCCTGGTACCGGTGCTGAACTCCTTGAGCGTCGCGACCGGCTCGGTCGGCACCACCGTGACCCTCACGGGCCTGAACTTCGACCTGAACCCGAACAATGACATCGTGCGCTTCAACGGCATCCTGGCTCCCGTCTCGACGGCCTCGGCCACGACCCTGACCTGCCAGGTGCCCCTGGGGTCCACCACCGGCAACGTGGTGGTCACCACCAACGCCGGAATCACTTTCCCCAAGCCCTTCACCGTCTTCCCGGGGATCACCGCCCTGGACCGCAACACCGCCGTCATCGGCGGGGCCGTGGTCATTACCGGCACCAACTTCGACGGCTCGAGCACGCTCGCCAACACGGTCCGCTTCAACGGCCAGCTTGCGACCGTCACTGCCGCGACCGACACCTCCTTGACCTGCACGGTCCCGCCCGGCGCCACCTCGGGCCCCCTGACCGTCACGGTCGGCCCCAACACCAGCGTCAGTGTCCCCTTCTACGTCGTGCCGACCGTGTCGGGCGTCGGCACGATGTAAGCGAGGTCCAACATGAGCAAGCAACACCGCCCTCTCGCTGCCGCACTGGCCATCACCGGCCTGGTCGCGGGCTGCTTCCCCGGCTTCCTCGCGCGCCCCACGGACACGAACGGCCCGGCCGTCGTCACCCAGCAGGACGGCGCGCGCGTCGTCCGCGACGGGGACACGACCACCATCCAGATGACGGGCCACTCCCTCTCGGGACGCCTGTCACTCGGGGATGAAGGCTTCAAGACCCAGGCGACGAGCGCCGATGTGGTCAGCAACGCGACCGTGGCCATCATCGACGCGGCGACCAACACCACCGTCGCGACCTCGGTGACGAACGGCGCCGGCAACTTCACCATCCCCCTGCCGGCCAGCTGGAACCCTCCTCTCGGGGGCGATTACGTGGTCGAAGCTTACAAGGGCCTCGGCGGCGACGCCATGGGCAAGAACGTCGTGCGCATGCGCACCCTCATCCGCAAGCTCAGCGGGGTGGGCGCCTTCACCAGCATGACGGGCACGGACTCGATCGGCGTCAGCCCCATGACCACGGCCGTCTACCTCAAGAGCGTCGACGGCTTCGGCCCGATCCCGCTTGCGAGCGTGTACTTCGGGGACAACCGCGGCACCGTGACCCTCGGCGGCTCCCTGCGTCAGGCCAATCAGTTCACGGGGGCGGGCGTCTCCGACGCGCAACTCGCGGGCCTCAACGCGATGGTCGTCGACAGCCTCACGGCCGACGCGGATCCGATCGCGGGTGCCAACGCGGCCCTGGTGCCGGTGACCAACACCTTCAGCACCTACGCGGCCCCTGCTGGGACCGTCGTCCAGATCCAGGGCTCGGGCTTCAGCCCCCTGCCCTCGGGCAACACGGTCCTGTTCGCCGGGGCGGCGACCGCGAGCGTCATGTACGCGAGCAAGGGTGCATTGATCGTGGCGGTGCCCTCGGGCGCCATCACGGGCAACGTCACGGTCACGACCGCCGCCGGTACCTCGGGCACCACCCACTTCACGGTCACCCCGGCTATCGGCAGCCTGCCCAACAGCCCCCAGATCAGCAGCGTCAACAAGCCCGCCCCCGCGGTCGGGGAGACCCTGCGGATCGGGGGGATGAACTTCAACAACGGCACCAACACCGTCACCTTCACCACGGGCGCCGGCACCACCACCGCGGCGGCGGCTCTCTTGAGCGACAACGAGATCTCGGTGGCGGTCCCAGCGAGTGCCAAGAGCGGTCCCATCACGGTGACCAACAACAACGGTACGGGCAACGGCTACTGGATCGAGGTCTTCCACGCGGCGGGCTCCATCGTCGAGACCTTCGTCGACAACAGCCGCAACGACACCGCCGTCACCAACACCTCGTGGATCGGCGGGATCGTGCCCTTCGGGACGCCGCTCGCGGACTTCGACACCCTTGCCGAGTTCGACACCCTCGCCGCGCAGAACGCCCAGATCGGCTTCGATAGCCTGAGTGCCGCCAACCCGGCCTCCATCAAGATCGCCCTGTCCGACACGAACGCGAACTACCCGTACACCAATGGGCAGACGATGCACACCGATATGCGGACCAGCGGCACTTACGCGATCTACCAGCTCGCGACCAACGGCGCGAGCCTGTTCATGAGCAACGGCAGCAACACTAGCCGCTACCTCTCGACGGGGGCCGACGGCTTCCCGTTCGCGACAGGCCTGCCCTACTCGGGCTCCACGATCGCGGGGCTTCCGAGCTTGCCTGCCAACGTCCAGATCGCGGGCTTCGTGGGCAGCGATGTCTATTGCTACCACGATGAAACCACCGCCCAGTTCGCGAACATGGGCATCATCACGGCACCCGGCCCCAATGCCTTCGCCAATGCGTCGAGCAAGACGGTGCTCCTGTACGGCCTCGACGACGTCAGCCCGATCACCATCAACAAGATCGCAAGCGGCCTCATCGGTGGCTTGGTCCACGGCACCAAGATCGGGTCGGACGGCACCTACCTGTACCTGTTGTCGGGCACCGCGGTGGTCGGCGGCTACAACCAGTACATGTCGAACATCAACCTCTACAAATTCCGTCCCGACTCCTACACCAATCCCACCCGCCTGACCCTGGTCGGCATCCTCGAAGATGTGCAGATGCCGGGTGGTGCGACCTTCATGTTCTACCAGTACACCAATATGCCGGTGGATGGTCGGGCCTTCTATCTGCCTGTGCGCACGGCGGGCAGCAACGATACTTACATGGCCTACTCGCTCAGGTCCAAGCTGAGCAAGAACATCAACGTCCGGTTCCGCGCGAACGACACCAACTACTCCGCGGTGGTGTACGACGCGGTGAACGACCTTTATTACTCGGGGACCTACAACACCGGCTACATCTACCGCCACTACATCCCCTCGACACTCGCCAAGGCCAAGGTCTACGAGGCGACCGCCAACGTGACCACCCCGAACCAGAACCTGCCTGCCGGCCGGATGTGGGCGAACGTGGAGCTCAACATGGATCCGCTGCCCGTGGGTGCTGCCGTGACGGTGGACATCCTCGACGGCTCGGGCAACGCCATCGGGGGCTATCAGAACCTCGCCCCCGGGGCGAGCCTGACGGGGCTCGTCGCCCCCACGATCCGCGTGAGGCTCAATCTCTCGGGCGGGACCACCACGACCCCGGTCATCCGGGGGATCCGCCTGAACACCATGGCGACCCCGCCCATCGCCCAGTCCAAGGCGATCAATACCGGCGCGGGTGCCGGCGACCGGATCATCATCGACTCGGTCCAGTTCACCCAGGCCGCCAACGGCGGGGCCGTCGACTACAAGTTCGCGGACAGCGAGGACGGCGTCAGCTTCTCGAGCTTCCAGAGCGGTTTCTACGCAGTCAGCCGCCGCTTCCTGAAGTTCCAGGTGGTGCCGACGGTCGCCGCCTCACCCGCCACTGTTCTGGCACCGCCCGTGGTCCGGCGCGTGCAGATCAACTACCACTACTAGGGAGGTGGAACCATGTCGCATTTTCGTCTTCTGACCGCCCTGGTCCTGTCCGCTTCCCTGCTCGCCGCTTGCAAGGCCCCGGCTTCGCTGAGTCTCTCGCCGGGCCTGGGTCTCTCGGCCCCTGCCGCCCAGGGCAGCGGGGCCACGATTCAGCGTGACCCGCGCGTGCTCTCGGGTGTCATCGAGTTTCCGGTGGCGCGCACGACTCAGGCGTCCGCCGCGGAGGTGATCAACGCGGCGAGCCTCCAGCTCATCGACGTCGCCACGGGCATGACAATCACCACCGGCGTCACCGGCAACACCGGGGCGGCCGCCCAGAACTTCAGCCTCTCGCTGCCCGTCACCTACACCCCGACCCCCGGCCAGGTCTTCACGATCCAGGCGGTCAAGGGATTGGGCAGCAACGGCCTCGGCAACACGGCGGTTCGCCTGCGCACCTACCTCCAGTGGACCAACGCGGGCTGGACCAGCACGACGGGCTCCTCGACCATCGCCCTGACGGCGATGACCACGGCGCTATGTCTGCTGAGCCAGATCGACCCCGCCAACGTGACGCCCGCCTCCACCATCGGGAAGGTCGCTTACGCGGGGGGCGTCAGCACCTACTCGGGGCCTGTCACGGGCCACACCGCCCCCGAGGTCAACAACCTCACCGCTTCGGTTACCGCGGCGCTCGGCGGGGACGTGGACCCGGTTGCCACCATCACCCGGATCCAGCCGGTGGTCACCGGTCTCTCCTCGGTGCGAGGAGCGACGGGCGAGCTGGTCGCGGTCTTCGGGGACGGCTTCAGCCCCGTCTCGGGGGCTGCCACCGTCAGCTTCAACGGGGCGCCCGCCGGGACCTTCATGGCGCGCGGCCGCACGACGCTCTACGTCCTGGTCCCCGACGGGGCGACCACCGGCAACGTGACGGTCACGACCGTCAACGGCACGAGCAACGGCTTCCCCTTCACGGTCATCAACCCGGGCTACACCGTCAACACGGCGGTCATCACGGGGCTCAACCGCTCGGTGCTCCGGGTGGGCGACAGCCTGACCATCACCGGCCGCAATTTCGACCCGGTGCCGGCCAACAATCTCGTGACCCTGAATGCGCTGAACCTGCCCGTGACGGGCGGCAGCGCCACCCACCTGACCCTGACCGTTCCCCCTGGCGCTGCCAGCGGGCCGGTCAAGATCACCAACTCGAACGGCGTGAGCGGCGCCCATTACCTGGGGATCATCTCTTCGGGGCCCAAGTCGCTGGTCGAGACCTTCACCGATGCGGCGACCCGGGATGCCAGCACGACCCTGACCTGGTCGAACACCAAGACCCTCGACATGCCGGACGTGGTGAGGTGGCGCCAGGAAGGGATGGATTTCGCCGCCCAGTCGGGCACCAGCTTCGTCAACACCTTCTCGGGGACCTACCCCAAGGGCGGCGGAGTCGGCCTGGTGCGTTCGGTGAATAGCAACAACTTCGTCGAGATGGAGACCCACCGCAACGCGGCGCTGACCGCTTACCAGTCCCTCGCGACCAACGGGGAGGTGTTGCTCGCGCTGGACACTGGCGGCACCCTTCGCCTGTACAAGAACAAGGAAGGTAGCCAGCTCAACCAGGAGTACCAGGTCAATGACCTCGGCTTGCCGTTCGTCAGCGAAGCCCGTGCAAACGAAACCGCGGGCCTCGCGGGCTTCCCGGGCAGCAATATCTTCTACTACCTGCCGACCGGGATCGCTTCGACCGACAAGCTCTACACGCTGGTGCTCACGAACTACGGCATCACTCGGGGGCCCGTGGTGCAGCTTCCCTTCCTGATCAACAAGTATGCGAGCAATGCCACCTACGGCTTCCGTATCGGGTCCAACGGGACGCGGCTCTTGATCTGGGGCGGGACCGCTCCCTCGCCGACGCCGAACATCACCACGGCGGCCAATATCTACGAGTTCATCGTCAATGGCTTCGCGACACCGACCTACGTCCGCGCCTCCTCGATGGTGAGCTGGGCGCAGCCGGCTGACACCAGAGATTACCAGACGTTCACGGGTGACGATCGCTATTACTACCTGGCGTATCCGAGCACCTACTACTATCACCAGATGGTCGTCCAGTCGGATGCCACTCGCCCGTACACGACCGTCCCGTTCTACATCAATGCCGGCGCCTACGGTTCGGGCAACAACAACGCGTCTGTTTGCTACGACATGAAGAACGACTGCTACTGGGTGTGGCACCCGAGTGCCGGCATGCTCAGCAAGAATGTTTCGTCAGGCGCGGTGTTCAGTAACGCGCGCGGCACGCACCACGTCACATCCCCGTTGATCTCACTGCCTTCCGGGCAGGCTTGGGATACGCTGAGCACGGGGGTTGTGCTTCCCTACCAGAGCGCCATCAAGGTACAGATCCTGAATAGCGCCAACGCGGTGCTCTACACCCTGGCCCCTGAGGACCTCGGCAAGACCGTCAGCGTCAAGGATGCGCTCGCTGCTCACACGGGTCAGATCAAGCTGCGCGCGTACCTGGAGACCGGCGACACCACCAAGTCGCCGTTCCTGATGAACTGGGGGGTGACCTCCGCCTGGAAGGGCGGCACGGCGATCGCCCAGTCCAAGGAGTACGACACGGGCGCCGGCAACGAGGCGGTCCAGTACCTCTCGTACACCATGGATCAGCCGACAGGGGCCCCCTTGGCCAACGTCGAGTTCTCTGACAGCGCCGACAAGGCCAACTGGAGCCCCTGGACCACCCAGGTCCAGACCCTGAGCAAGCGCTACGTGCGCTGGCGGATCGTGATGCCGAGTCAAAACTTCTCGGGCACCCTCGCGACCCGCTTGCAGATCGACTACCAGTACTAGCCGGGACGGGAGGGGGCAGCGATGCCCCCTCCCGCTTCCAGGAGGATTCTATCCATGCGGATCACCTTGCGCCGTCTGATCGCAACAGCCCTCTGTCTCGTCCCTCTCGCCGCCTGTGCAAGCGAGGAGGACGGGATCCTTTTGCTTCCCGGCACCGGGGATAAGCCGGGCGTGATGGGCGAGGTCGGGGGCGAAGAGCCCAGCGACGATCCCACCCCGCCCCGGCGCACGCCCACCCCGGCGCCGACCTCTTCGTTACCCGAGGGCTGGGATCGCAGCCTCACCATGGCCTTGGCGGTGCAGAATCCTTCGGCGATCGGCGTGGACGGCTCGAACAACGTCTACGTCCTCTCCCAGCCGAGCACGCCGGATGTCCAGGGCAAGCCCTACCGCCTCTCGCAGTTTGGCGCCTTCGGGGCCTTCAAGCAGCAGGTCGCCCTGGAATTCTCGTTCCGGCGCATGGCCTTCTCGGGACCTGACGTCCTCTTGGCCGACGGGACGCACCTCATGCGCCTGGATGCGAGCATGAGCGTCATTGCGAGCGAGGTCTACAACCTCGCCACGCGCACCAGCCCCGCCCTGGCGGTGCGGCGCACCAATGCGGGCGAGTGGCTGGCGCTTGCGGGCGACGGCACGATCGCGCTGCGAACTCCGACCAAGAACTACACCCTGAACTTTGCGGCCGGCGAGGCCCCCATCTCGCTCGCCTTCGACCAGACGGCCGGCCTCTGGGCCCTCGGGGGCGATACGCTCGCCTATTACGATCCCATGGATTCCTATGCGCGCACGACCGTCAGTGTTGCGGGGATCGGGGCCCTCAAGGACCTGGCGCCCAGCGAGGTGCAGAGTGAGGGGTTCTGCTGGGTGCTGGGCAGCGCGGGCCTCGCACGCTATGCCCTCGGCTTCGATGGCGAGCGCATCACCGTCGCGCGCGCGGCTGCTCCTTACGCCACGGCGGGCGATCGCCTCTTCGTCCGAAAGGGCGGCAACGCCCCGATCGTCGTCAACGACACGACGGGCGTCATCCAGTGGCTCGATACTGCGGGCAGCCCGCTCGCCGGCAGCGGCGGCCTCTCGTCGGCGACCATGCCGGGCGGCATCGCGGGCGCGGCGGTGGACTCGACCGCCAACCTCTGGGTGGCGGGCAAGAGCAACCACCTGGTCGGACACACGCGGACGCGTTGAGGAACGGGCCGTCTGCCCTTTCGCCTCGTGCCGTTTTGGGCGATACTAATAGGGTTTGCTCGCTCTCGAAACGGCGGTTTGCCCTTTGTCCGAACGCTACGATCCTGAAAAGGCCGACTTGATGCTTCGCACCCACCCCCTGCGGGTGCTGCGGCGCCTGTGGTTGCTCCTGCGCATCCTCGCCTCTTTCGCTTTCGTCGCATGGCTCAACCGCCAGCCCTGGGCCTCGCGCGACCCCGAGCTGGTCAAGGCCCGCGAGCACCGCGCGGCCGTGCGTTTCCGTGAAGCGCTGATCGAGCTGGGGCCCACCTTCATCAAGATCGGGCAGTTGCTCGCGACGCGCCCCGACATCCTGCCCCTGACCTACACCAAGGAGCTCGCCGCCCTTCAGGACCGGGTGCCGCCCTTCGACTCGCGCGTCGCCATGGCGATCATCCGCGAGGAGCTGGGGCAGGACGCCCATGCGATCTACGCCTCTTTCGACGAGACGCCCCTTTCGGCGGCCTCCATCGGCCAGGTCCACCGCGCTCGCTTGCACTCGGGCGAAGAAGTGGTGGTCAAGGTCCAGCGCCCGAACCTCAGCGAGGTGATCGCGCTCGATCTGGCCATCCTGCGCCGCCTGGCCCAGTGGGGCACGGGCAAGGACCTGACGCGCTTCGGCATCCCGGTCGCCAAGGACATGCCCTACGTCGCGATCGCCGACCGACTCGCCAATAGCCTCTACGAGCAGATTGACTTCGTGCGCGAGGCCGACAACATCGAGGTCTTCCGGCGCAACTTCAAGGACTTCCCCATGGTCACGGCCCCCAAGCCGTACCGGGACTACACCACCACGCGGGTGCTCACCGAGGAGTACATCGAGGGCTTCAAGTTCGACGACTACGAGGGCATCAAGGGCGCGGGCCTGGACTACGTCGAGGTGGCGAACCTCGGGGTGCGCGCCTTCATCAAGCAGGTGCTCGAGGACGGCTTCTTCCACGCCGACACCCACCCGGGCAACATCCTGATCCGGCCCTCGGGCGAGGTGGTCTACATCGACTTCGGGATGGTGGACACCTTGCCCGAAGAGAGCCAGCACATCCTGGTGGACCTGTTCATCCACCTGGTCCACCTGGACTTCGACGGCTTCATCACCGACCTCGTCAAGCTGGACTTCCTGCCCGAGAACGTCGATCGCGCGCGGGTGCTGCCCATCGTCGAGGACGTCTACGTCACCCAGATGGGGCTGACGGGCAAGACCTACAGCCTCAAGGAGATCCTCGACCGGGTCAGCGAGGTCATGTACGACTATCCCTTCTTCCTGCCCGAGCGCTTCGCCTTCCTCATGCGCTCGGTGGGTAGCATGGAGGGGGTGGTGCTCGAACACGAGCCTGCCTACAAGTTCCTCAACGTGGGCCTGCCCTTTGCCGGCAAGCTGATGCTCAACCCAGAGAAGCGTTTCTTGCGCGACAAGCTCTTCGCGGACCTGATGCAGGGCGATCGCCTCCGCCTGGACCGGCTGCTCGAGCTCTTCGAGTTCGCGGCCAAGGAGCCCACCTTCCGGGTCGGCGAGCTCGCGCCCATGGCCGTCTCCTACCTGCTTTCGGCCGAGGCGCGCGCCCACCGCAACGCGCTCACGGTCTCGGTGCTCTCTCCCGAGATGATGGCCGAGGACAGCGTGCTCGAACGCATCGTTGTCCGCCTCGCCTCGGACCCCAGCCTGTCGCCGAGCGACGTCTTGATGCCCTTCTTCGCCTTCCTCCAGACCCACGACGGACTGGATTGGCTGGAGGTCGTCGTGCCGCGCGTGCGTCACGTCTCGCTCGAAGCGGGCCCGGCGCGCCACGTGCTGGCCATGCTCGCCGAGCTGCGCGCCCACCCGGATGCCTCGCGCCTGATCGGGGCGGCGTTTGCCGCCTGCAAGGTCATGCTCTCGGACCGGGCGCTGAGCCTCCAGCCGGTGGTCGATTGGCTCGCCACCGCCTTCGAGACCGAGGCGGGGCGCGCCCTGATCCTCGAAGGGGTGGCGTTCTTCGAGACCCTGACCCCGACCCAGCGCGACGAGCTCACCTTCATCGCGACCCTCGCGCTCGATCACCCGGAGCTGGACCTGTCGATCTTCGTGGGGCAGCTCGCGGCCTTCCTCACCACCCCCGACGCCGCCCCGGTGCGGGCGCTCGGTTTCGATTGGTTCGCGAGCGGCAGGGCCGACCAGGCCATGGCCCAGCTCTTGCAGCGATCGCTCTTCGACCGGGCCATGCGCGGCGAGCTCGTCGCTTCGCTGCTGCCCACCCTGCGATACCTCAGCTCGCCCGAGGCGGGTGACACGCGCCTGCAGATCATTTCGAGCGCCTGGCGCCGCCTGACCTCCTTCTTGCCGTCCGTTCCCCTACGCCCTTCTACCTCAGGAGAAGCTTGAACCTATGCCCCTCGATCTCGACATCAGCCAGCTGCGCCTCTTGAGCGAAGCCTACCTCGCGACCCTTCCGCCCGTCGAGGAGGACGCCCTCGAAGTCATGCCCCCCATCCTCCAGCGCCTGTTCGATCAGGCCCAGGACCAGATCGGCAATAACGCCTACCGCCTCGACCTCGGCGCCGAGGATGCCGGTATCCTCCGGGATGCCCTTCATTCGCAGCTCGAATTCGCCGCCGACGAAGGGGATATCTTCGCTCTGGGCGAGCTGCCCGGCATCATCGCCCAGCTGGAGCGCGTTGCAAGTACCTAAGCGGGGTATGAGGTAACCAAGAGCGCCTGGCAAGCCCGTTTGGGCGCTTCTATAACGACGTAGTAGACAAGGACCCCGGCATGATCGATGTGAAGTTCACGATTGGCGAAGAGACCCAGACCTTCTCGGTGGAGCCCGGGGTCAATCTGCTGGCGTCGGCCATCGAGGCGGGAGTCCCCATCGAGTACGTGTGCAAGTCTGGCCGGTGCTGCACGTGCAAGGTCAAGGTCCTGGCCGGGGAGAAGAACCTCAGCGCCCCTAATCACAACGAGACCTTCCGCCTAGGCCGGGACAAGATCAAGCGGAACTGGCGTCTCGCCTGCCAATCCACCGTCAACGGGCCCATCGAGGTCGTGCACAACGTCTTCCTCAGGACGGGGCAGCCATAGAAGAAGCCCCCTGCGCCATTGCAAGGGGCTTGAGAGCGAGACCGAAAGGTCTTGCGCACGCAGCCGGACCAATTGGCGATGCGCCATTGAATCGCGATGGCTTGACTGCACGGTAGGATTATTTTACTTACGTTACGAATGTTTGTAAAGCTTTGCGACTTGCTTGTTCGGTAATAACTATCGGCAGAGTGCTCACATAGGCGTATAATGTGCCCAGGACGGCTCTACAGGAGGAGCGGCACCGCTGAGTGCCGCCAAACAACAGAGAAAGGGGGGACAGGCACATGAGTTTCGCAAATCCGCTCGGCGAGTTCTTGCGCAGTTTCCGACAGGCGCGTGGCTTGACGGCCATGGACGTGGCCCAGCGCTGTCAGATCCCCGTCTCGGTCGTCCTGGACATCGAGCACGGTGACAAGCCCGATGCCGACACCATGCGGACCCTTTCCGAGGGGCTCGCGATCCCCCTGGTCGATCTGCACCGCGTGGCGCAGGGCGAAAAGGTCGAGCTTCCCGCCCCCACCATGCTGCCGGCGGTGCCCGAGACCGTGCCGGCCGCCGTCATGCCCCCGGTCCACGACCCCTTCGACGAGATCGAGCGATCGCCGACCATCCTCGAGGCGGTCCGGGGCCTCAGCCCCGCCCAGATCGAGAAGGTCATGGACTACATCCAGATGCTCAAACTGGCCGAGCTCGGCCGGAAGCGATCGCTCTCCACCTAGCGCGGTGCGCGTTTTCAGAAAATAGACCGCCCTCTGATGAGAGGGCGGTCTATTTTCTGGGAATATAAACTATGGCTCGGTTGTATTTTGTGTGAGGTGGCCATGAACATCAACGTGAAGTGGGGCGATACCCTGAGCGGCCTGGCGGCGAAGTTCGGGACTTCGGTCCAGAAGCTCGCCAAGGACAACGGCATCACCGATCCCAACCAGATCCTCGCCGGTGCCAACCTCAAGCTCGGCGGCGACCGCGCCAAGGCCAATGGGGCCGAGCGCTTCAACTCGTACCGTGGCGAAGGGGCGTCGGGTGCCGGGGGCATCTCGCCGCTGCCGGAAGGCTACAAGCCGCCCGTCTCGGCCGAGGAGATCGCAAGCAAGCTCGGCGTGCCCCTGGAGAATGTCCAGCAGTACTGGCCCCACATCGCCAAGGCCATGGAGGATGCGGGGATCAACGAGCCCGAGGCCATGGTGGCGATGCTCGCCACGGTCAAGGTCGAGACCGGCAGCTTCCAGCCCATCTCCGAGTACGCGAGCGGCCATGCTTACGAAGGTCGCTCGGACCTGGGCAACACCGAGCCCGGCGATGGTGCGCGCTTCAAGGGGCGCGGCTTCATCCAGCTGACTGGTCGTGCCAATTACCGCGAGTACGGCAAGAAGCTCGGCATCGACCTTGAGAGCAACCCGGACCTCGCGCTGGATCCGGCGGTCTCGGCCAAGATCCTGGTGCAGTACTTCCAGGACCGGAACATCCCCGAGAAGGCGGTGGCCGGCGACTGGCAGGGCGTGCGCCGGGCCGTGAACGGCGGCCTCAACGGCTGGAACGTCTTCAGCGACGCGGTCAGCGACCTCTCGCGCCTCGCCTGATTTTTCAATCCTTCGATGCGAAACGGCGGCCAAGACTTGGCCGCCGTTTCGTGCGTTTGGATCAGGCTTGGAGCGTCCTGCTGAGGCGGGCGATGCCTTCGGCGAGCACCTCGGGAGGGCTCACCCAGGAAAGGCGCAGCCAGCCTTCCGCCCCGAAGGCCTTGCCGGGCGTGAGCACCACGTTGGCACGATCCAGGAGGGTATAGGCCGTCTGGATCGAGTCCGCCGCGTAGGGTTCGGGCAGGCGGATCAGGCAGTAGAAGGCCCCTTCCGGTGCGACGAAGTCCAGGCCGCTCTCCGTCAGGTGTCGGATGAGCGACTCGCGCAGGGCCGCGTAGTGGGCCCGGTGAACGCCGAGCCCACCGGGCGTGCGGAAGACCTCGCCCGCCACGACCTGCGAGAAGGTGCTCGCCGCCGTGGTGACGAACTGGTGGACCTTGATGATCGCGGGCATGACGGCGCTGGGGGCCAGGAGCCAGCCCAGGCGCAGGCCGGTGAGGGCGTTGCTCTTGGAGAGGCTGTTGGCGACCAGGGCGTAGGGGTAGAACTGGGCGATGGAGGCGGGCGGCTCGGGGGTGTAGTAGAGCTCGCGGTAGACCTCGTCCGAGAGGACCCACACAGGGGCGCCGGGTCGGTTCGAGAGGCCCTGGGCGAGGGCGCGCAGCTCGTGCTCGGGCCAGATCCGGCCGGTGGGGTTGCAGGGCGAGCTGAGGACGATCATGCGGGTCTTGGGGCCCAGCGCCGCAAGGACCGTCTCGGCCGAGGGGGCGAAGCCCGTTTCGCTATCGAGCGTGACGGTCCGGCTCGCGATGCCTTCCATCTGGCAGAGCTTGGGATAGAGCGGGTAGCCCGGCTCGACCACGAGCACCTCGTCCTCAGCGGGATCGAGCAGCGCCTTGATGGCGAGGTAGAGGGCCTCCTGGGAGCCGTTGGTGATGCAGACGTTTGATGCCTGGTCGTAGTTCGGATAGGCGTAGTGTTGCGCGATTGCCTCGCGCAGCCAGCCGAAGCCCGCGTTCGGGGTATAGGGACAGCCGTTCTCGGCGACCCAGCGGGTCGCGGCCTCGAACAGGGCAGGATCGGGGCGCAGGGTGGGCTCGCCGAGGCCGAAGTCGAGGGAGTCGGGGCGCTTCTTGGCGTTCAGCTCGCGGATGAGGGACGGGGCGATCTGGGCGAGGACGGGGTTCATGCGCCGAAGAGCTCCTTGAAGGCCTTGAGGTTGGTTTCGAGCATGGCAACGGGCACCGACTCGTTGGCCTGGTGGGCCTGGGCCGTCTCGCCGGGGCCGAAGTTGACCGCGGGGATGCCGCGCGAGGTGAGCTGGGCCACGTCGGTCCAGGCCTGCTTGGCTTCGACTTCGAGGTCCTGGGCGCGCCGCCAGGCGTCGAGCAAGGGGTGGTCGAGGCAGACGGCGCCCGAGGGGGCCACGTCGATGATTTTGACCTCGCCCTCGCCCTGGACCAGGGCTTCGAGCTCGTTGATGGCTTGTTCGCTCGACTTGCCGGGGGCAAAGCGGTAGTTGACGTTGAGGGTGAAGGCGTCGGGGATGACGTTGCGGCTGTTGGCGGTGCTCGCCATGGTCGCGTTCATCACCTCGTAGAAGGTCAGATCGCCGTAGCGGACCTCCTTGCGGCCCAGGTCCCGGAGGCGATGCAGGTAGCCGGTGGCCTTGTAGATGGCGTTCTCACCCTGCCAGGGGCGGGCGCTGTGGGCGCGCTTGCCCCGGAAGGTGACCTCGGCGTGCAGGCCTCCGACGCAGCCCGCCTGGATGCGGTTGTCGGTGGGCTCCAGGCAGAAGGCCAGGTCGATGCCCTTGGGGATGGCGCCCGCCTCGAACAGGGGCGGCAGGCCGCTGTCCGCGATGGGGCCTTCTTCCTTGTCGTAGAAGACGAAGACCGGATTGGCGCGGGTCATGCCGGGCGAGAGGCGCAGGAGTTCGAGCATGACGGCAAGGCCGCCCTTCATGTCGCTTGCGCCGCAGCCGTAGACGCGATCGCGGTCCAGCCGCAAGGGCTGATCTGCCGCCGGCTTGACCGTATCAGTGTGACCGAAGAGGGCGATGGTGGGGAGCCCCGGCTTGGCAGGCGGGGTGATGACCACGGCGTTCCCCACCACCCGGATGCAGGACTGAGGCACCCACTGGCTCGCAGTACCCGCGATGTAGCGGGTGATTTCCCCTTCGTCGCCCGTCACGCTCGGGATGCGGCAGAGTTGGAGGGTCATTTCAGCCAGCGTCATGGACATTCTATTCCTATTAAATCCCCGCCCCCGGAGGGGCGGGGAAGTGAATCCGATTCCTTAGACCGCGACGTTGAAGGTACGTAGCACGTCGTTCAGAGACGTCTTCTTGTCGGTCGATTCCTTCCGCTGCCCGATGATGAGCGCGCAGGGCACGCCGAAGGTCCCCGCCGGGTATTCCTTGGGCATGGTGCCGGGAATGACGACCGAGCGCGCCGGCACGCGACCCTTGATGATTACGGGCTCGGGCCCGGTCACGTCCACAATGGGCGTGCTCGCGGTGATGACGACGTTCGCGCCGAGCACCGCTTCTTCCTCGACCACGACGCCCTCGACCACGATGCAACGCGAGCCGATGAAGGCGCCGTCCTCGATGATGACGGGCGAAGCCTGCGGGGGCTCGAGCACGCCGCCGATGCCGACGCCGCCCGAGAGGTGGACGTTCTTGCCGATCTGGGCGCACGAGCCCACCGTGGCCCAGGTATCGACCATGGAGCCAGCGCCCACGTAGGCGCCGATGTTCACGTAGCCGGGCATCAAGATGCAGCCGGGCTCGAGGAAGGAGCCGTAGCGGGCGACACCCGGGGGCACCACGCGCACGCCGGTCTTGGCCAGGTCGCGCTTGGTAGGAATCTTGTCGAGGAACTGAAGGCTGCCTGCGTCCATCTCACGGACGGGCTGGCTTGCCATGTAAAGGAGAATGGCTTCCTTGACCCAGGCGTTGGTGATCCACTGGCCGTTCACCTTCTCGGCGACGCGAAGCTCGCCTCGGTCGAGGCGGGCGATGACGTCGAGAACGGCATCTTTAACGTCCTGGCGCTCAAGTAGGGAGCGGTCGGCAAAGGCTTTGGAGATGAGGTGAGAAAGGTCGCTGGTAAGCATGGTTGGTAGATCCTCTATCAAATCGTTATGCATTTATTATAGCTCAGCCTGTGCTATAGACGCCATTGGGAAAGAGTTGGGCGAGGATGCGCTATGGTCAATTAATGACTTGAGTAGTCTAATTGTTTTTATATGATTATTGATGACATATATTTGCTAGAGCTAATAGTTGTTTTGATGAGAGGAATCCATTCTTTTCTAGGAATTTTTCACATGATTTAATAAAGGAGCTATTTGGCTCGATAATATACGCTGATCTTATGATGTATTGATAAACTCCTTCGTTTATGCTGGCTTCAATTAGTTTTGGTGAAGCAAGGTATAGCTTATGTAAGAGTTTTGCGGTTGCGTTTGCATCGCTATCTGCATTGTGTGCATTATGTTCTATTTCATAATAAGATGTTAGAGTTGATAACTTGCAGTTTGGTATGAGTTTTCGACTTTGCAGGACTATTTTTGAAATTATGCAAGTATCAATGTATTTTTCTGTTCTTACGAGTGTTTCAATGTGATTTTCTTCCAGTTTTCTTAAAAATTGAAGGTCAAATGCAATATTATGGCCAACTATGATGGAAGGTTCGATATTTAATTTGCTAAACTGAATTAATGCGCGAAAAACATCGGAGCTTTTGGGGGCGTTGTTCAATTCATTAAGGGTTTTTCCTTGAATTTTTAGTGCTTCAGGATCGATTCTTTCTGGGTATATTGGCTTAATTTGAGAGTTAAATTCCGCATATTTTTCAAATTTTTGGTTTAAAAATACAGCGGATACTTGACATGCTTCGTGAAATGAAGGGTCAAGCCCGGTTGTTTCAAAATCTAATACTAAATAGTTCATTTTTTACTTAGTTAGTAGTAGTACTGAAATATTTCAGCTGCATCTAGGTATAGCTCTTCATTTATGTCGTATGCAGTTTCAAGTATATTTTCGTGCCGTGGGGATTCAGAAATTCCATGTAGGCAGGAGAGCTCTCGAATAAATTGATCTTTGTTGTTCATTAATTCTCGATCTGCTCCGTAAAGAGAGAAACGTCTTATGTCTGATACTGCTTGTATAGGCAACTGATGTTTTACTTTTACACCATTAAAATGAAATACAGCCAACGATTGTTCTGTTGCCTCATTAGGCAAATTTATTAGAGTCAAATGGGCAGACTTTCCAGAAGATTTCAATAACTGTGCGGTTGCCTGAGCTGCAACAGGCCCTAAATATATAAG